>JAKBCM010000019.1 GCA_021807845.1 Pseudomonadota bacterium | reverse complement strand
ATTTGTTGTGCGTTTAGAACATCATCTCACTATCTGATTTTTAAAGAAACTTGTCGTAGAGCCATTGAAGATGCACGCCCTATTTTGGAAACTCATCGAGGGATGAAGCAAATCCTCGGTAATCTCTTGCTTTTGATTGCTGGGGTAGGGATTATTTATCTCATTATGGGAGCAGTGAATCAGGTTATGACAGGAAAGTTTTTATTTTTCTCGACCGATTCGGCCAATAAACTGGACAGTGTTCAGAACAGTCTATCGAATATCCCTGAGCCAATGGCGGGATAAGGTCATTTTTTCGTTAACACACTATAAAAAAATCCATCCATATTATGTTCGCCTGGTAGGATTTGCCAGCCATGTGGAGTTCTATGTCCGAATGCTTGATCTTCTGTGATGCATTGACAATCTGATTGATTTTCTACAAATTGTGCGATTTGTTGTTCGTTTTCTAAAGGGATCACGGAACAGGTTGCATAGACTAAGATGCCCCCTGGCTTTAAAAGTGGCCAAAGTGCTCTGAGTATGCCTTGTTGTATCGTAGTGACAGCTAGAATCTCTTCTTCTTTTCTGAGTAACTTAATATCCGGATGTCGCCGAATGACGCCTGTGGCGGAGCAGGGTGCATCAAGCAGGATGCGATCAAATAATTTCCCATCCCACCAATCTTGTGGTTTTAAAGCATCTCCTTCAAGCAAGGTTGCTTGTAAGCGTAAACGAGTTAAATTGTCTTGGATGCGCTGGATCCGTTTGCTATCAATATCTATTGCTAGACAGGCAGATAGCTGAGGTTCTGATTCTAATATATGACAGGTCTTGCCGCCAGGTGCGGCACAGGCATCAAGAACTCTTTGCCCTGATTTTAATTGAAGAAGAGAAGCCGCTAGCTGGGCTGCCTCATCTTGGACGGATACTTTGCCAGTCATAAAACCAGGTAAGTCTTGAACATGACAGGGTTTGGTGATGACAATTCCTTGCTTTGAATCATTGAGAGGCATCGCGTCAATTTGGGCCTCTGCCAAATCGGTTAAATACGCGTCAAGAGTGGTTTGGCGCTGATTCACCCGAAGACTCATGGGTGGATGGATATCATTCGCTTTTAAAATGTCTTGCCAATGCAGAGGCCAAGATGTTTGCATCTGGTGAATAAACCATTCTGGGTGTCCGTAAATGAAAGTCGGATGATTTTCTAAATGCGCCAATAATTGTTCTTTGTCTCGACAATAGGTGCGTAATGTTGCATTAACCAAACCTTTGGCCCAAGATCTTTTTATTTTTCCAAGGAGTGCAACAGTTTCTTTTACTACGGCATAATCAGGGATCCGTAGATAATGAAGTTGATAAATGCCAAGCATCAAACAAAGCCACACATCTATTGTTTTTGGCCTTTTGCTTAATAAACTATCCATCATCAGAGCCAGGCGAAAATAATGTCGACAAACCCCAAAACACAATTCTTTGGTTAATGGAGAATGCGATTCATTGGGCGGCATCAATACCGATAGAGGCAATTGATCTTGTAATAATCGCGTGAGGATTTGTAATGCTTGTAATCGTTCGTTTTTTTTCATTGTAAGCGGACATGAAGATATTGATTGCTTTTTCCTGAGTGAAACCAATCTTCTGATGACATGGCCCGAGATCCTGGGAATTGCAAATATTTTATCAATAAAGCACCTTCAAGCGTTCCAACTAGGATGCCCTTTTTATCTATGGAAAGGATAGTTCCTGGTGGTTCTTTGTAAGTGTCAGGAATGACGATGGCATCAAATATACGCAGAGTTGAATCATTGATTTTTGTGTGAGCAATTGGCCAGGGATGAAAAGCGGGTATTTGACGAGCAATGATTTCAGCAGGTTGTTGCCAATTGATCAAAGCATCATTTTTGAGGATTTTGGGAGCATAAGTAGCCAAATTCTCATTTTGGACTTCGGGTTTTGTCTCGCCGTTAGACAGATCATCTAGAGTTTTTAACAAAGGAGATATTGCCAAATCAGCCAAACAATCATGTAATTCACCTGCTGTTTGTTGACCAATTTGACAAGTTACCTTTTGCAGAATGGGACCTGTATCGAGCCCTTGTTCCATTTGCATGATGGTTACGCCGGTGTGTTCATCTCCATGTAAAATGGCTTGCTGAATAGGAGATGCTCCTCGCCATCTCGGTAAAAGAGACGCATGGACATTGATGCATCCAAAACGAGGAAGATGAAGCACGCTTTGGGGAAGTATTAGCCCATAAGCAATGACCACCATCACATCTGGTGTGAAAGATGCCAGTTCATCGATTGATTTTTGTTCTTTGAAATGCAAAGGTTGTCGCACTGGAAGGTGATGAGATAAGGCCCATTCTTTGACTGGCGAAGCTTGCAGTTTTTGTCCACGGCCAGCAGGTCTGTCTGGTTGTGTATATACGGCTACTAATTGATGTTTTGAGTCAAGAAGCGCGTTGAGGCAGGGGAGTGCAAATGAGGGAGTCCCAGCAAAAATGATCTTCATGACTTCTTGTCTTGTTGGCGTTTGTACTTATCTACTTTTTTTCTGGCCATTGCCCGCTTCATTGGCGAGAGCAAATCTACGAATAATTTTCCATTCAGATGATCGATTTCGTGTTGAAAACACTCTGCAAGTAACCCTTCGGCGGACATTTCAAACGGGGAACCTGTTCTATCGAGAGCCTTGATGGTGACTTTGTGAGCACGTATAACGGTATCAAAAGCGCCAGGTACAGATAAGCATCCCTCTTGATATTCAATCTCGCCATCAGTAGATATAATTTCAGGATTGATTAAGACGAGTTGTTGAGTTTTATCTCCAATCACATCGACCACTGATAGCTGCAAGTTGATCCCAATCTGTGGAGCAGCAAGACCTACTCCATTTGCATCGTACATGGTGTCAAACATATCTTCGATTAAGGTTTGTAACTCATCATCAAAGGTTGTCACGGGGCTTGAGACAAGCCGAAGACGGGGATCGGGTAGGTAAATAATCTTGCGAATAGTCATGTTTGGTCTGTTTTCAATCAATAAAGGCGTGCTATTATCGCCAATATTAGGTGCTTCTGGCAAGATGCAAGTATGATATGAATGGAAAGTTTGATGTTCACGAAACCACTTATTGGCAAGTGGTCGTGATAAAAGTCGATGATCTTGTAAACGAAGGAATGTTCAATGCGATACGTGTCAAATGGGATGAAGTGGGGAGTGACTCTTTTCCTTTTATGGGTGATGGCAACCGCAGGTCATGCCTTGACGCTTCGATCGGATGCCCCTGCTCGCTACGTGGTTCAACCTGGTGATACATTATGGCAAATTGCCAATCGTTATTTGATTCATCCATGGGAATGGAAAACATTGTGGCATGCTAATCCACAAATAAAAAATCCCGATAGGTTATATCCAGGTGCCGTGATTGTCCTGCGCTATCATCAACAAAAACCGTATCTTACTGTGTTGTCGAATGGCATCGTTAAATTATCTCCTCATGTTCGAACCAGTCAGGAAGAAGCCATCCAATCTATTCCTCTGAATGATATCAAGCCTTTTTTAAATGGACTCTTAGTGTTAGATAGAAATACCTTACAAAACGCTCCTTTTGTCATTGCTTTCATGACAGAACACTTGCTGGGTGGTCAGGGAGATGAAGTGTATGTCAAAAATCTGTGTCCAAATGTTGCTGATATCCCTCATGGAGAGACTGTGACTTATGGGATATATAGAGCCTGTGGTAGATATTATGATCCGGCCAATAAAAGGCTATTAGGTTATAAAGCTTCATTAGTTGGCTATGCCGAATTAGAGCATCCGGGCGATCCTGCGACCATATTGATCACAGATATTGTTGAAGGAGTGCGTTTGAATGATAAGGTCATGCCTAATAATCACCCTGATTTTGATTTGTACTTTGAACCTAGAACACCTGATGTGCCTGTACATGGCGATATTATTGATGTGGCAGGGGATTTTACTCAAGGGGCGGTGGGTCTAGGTGTTGTGATTGACAGAGGGCAAGATGCTAATATTCAAAATGGAGATGTATTAGCGGTTTTTAGTAAGCCAAGATTGGTTAAAAATAACGCTTATCGTTATGATAAAAAGCCACCTTGTCAGTTGCCCTGTGTTGAAATTCCCCCCGAAAGAATTGGGGAAATTATGATATTTCGTACGTTTACCCACACCAGTCTTGGCTTGGTTGTGCGGTCTATTCGTGCCATTACCCGATTTGATACGGTGACTAACCCATGAACAATAAACCTTATCTTCTTGCATTAAACCGGATCAGTTCTATTGGACCTCGGACTGTTGCCAAGTTATTAGGGCGTTGGCCTCACTTGGAAGAGTTGTTTCGCTTAACAGTGGTTGATATGAAACGATTTGGTTTGCCAGAAAGATTGGCACAAGCGATTGTTTCTTTTGATCTTCATCTGGTGGAAATAGATTTACAATGGGAAGAAGCCAGCAACCATTTTTTAATCACCCTAGATGATGAACGCTATCCTTATCTATTGCGAGAAATCCATGATCCGCCTCCAGTCCTCTATGCGATAGGTGAGTTGTCTGCTTTTCTGCAGCCCACAGTGGCTATGGTCGGGACTCGTAAGCCTTCAGTAACAGGTAGTGAAACCGCTTGGCGTTTTGCGTTTGAACTGGCAAGTCAACATATCACAATTGTCAGTGGTTTGGCTTTAGGGATTGATGCGAAGGTACATCTTGGCACAATTGCGGCTTTAGGGCAGACAATTGCGGTACTCGGTACGGGGATAGATTGTATTTATCCACGTCAACATAAAGATCTTGCTGCCAAAATAACTGAAAAAGGCTTGTTATTGAGTGAATTTCCATTACAAAGTCCTCCAATTGCTGGACATTTTCCACGCAGAAATCGTATAATAAGTGGTTTGTCATTATCCACATTGGTTGTTGAGGCAGCAATTCGTAGCGGATCTTTGATAACAGCACGCTTGGCGTGCGAACAAAATCGTGATGTGTTTGCCATTCCTGGGTCTATTTGTAATCCCCAAGCAAGAGGCTGCCATCACTTGTTGCAAGAAGGTGCTAAGTTGGTCACATCTAGTCAAGATATCTTGGAAGAATTACGTATGAGCGATCATTTAGTCGGATTGGAGTTAGAAGATACCCTTGCAAGTCAGAATGAAAACCTAGTAAAGTTCATTGGTTTTGAAGTAACGAGTATTGATCAAATTATTGCTCGTTGTGGTTTAAGTGTAGAAAGGGTGGCTTGTGACTTGGCTGAATTAGAAATACAGGGTATGGTAAAAGCCGTGCCCGGCGGCTACATGAGGTGTATGGTATGAAAGATAATTTATTCGAAATGCTATTAAATTTATTTGAGAAGACATTATCTCAGCTCAAAAAAGAACATGCATCAGTGAATAAGGCTGACGTTGATCCATCAACGCTTGTTGATGACAAAACATCACTACAATCAGATTTGGCATTCATCCGATCCAAAAGTTACGATGCTATCCGGGTGTTTACACAGGATGAGCAAATGAAACTAACCAAGGCAAGTTACCAGTTTCTCATGAGACTTTCCTCCTTGGGCATTATCTCTTCAGATGTTCTTGAATTGGTTATCAATCAATTGGTTCTGTCTGAGTCTCGTTTTGTGACCTTACAGGAAACAAAATGGACTATTCGTAGTATACTTGCAACAAACTTGGATGCTCAGCAACTTGCTTTTCTTGATCTTGTGCTCTATCACAAAGAAGATGCGCTCTCGTTGCATTAAACATAGAAAAGGTTAAATACATGGGTAAGTACCTGGTTATCGTGGAATCCCCAGCTAAAGCAAAAACGATTCAAAAATATCTGGGTGGTGATTATGAGGTCCTTGCCTCATATGGGCATGTTCGTGATTTATTACCAAGCAAAGGTTCTGTCGATCCGGACAGGCAATTTGCTATGGCCTATAGTCCTATTGAAAAAAATGCTCGTCACATTGAATTGATCGCTAAAACCCTTAAAAAATCAGATGCTCTCTTGCTTGCGACGGACCCTGATCGCGAAGGAGAGGCTATTTCTTGGCATGTTTTTGAGTTGATGAAAGCTCGCAATTTGCTTAAAGATAAAGAGGTTGCGCGCATTGTTTTCAATGAAATAACCAAATCAGCCATCCAAGAAGCCATTAACAATCCTCGAGCGATATCGATGGATCAGGTGAATGCGCAACAAGCTAGACGAGCCCTAGATTATTTGGTCGGATTCAACCTGTCGCCATTGTTGTGGAAAAAAATCAGGCGTGGCTTGTCAGCGGGTCGTGTGCAGAGCCCTGCATTAAGACTTATTGTTGAGCGTGAGGAAGAAATTGAACGGTTTGTTCCTAGGGAATATTGGAAGTTGATTGCAGACTGTCAGTCAAAAGCGTCACGATTTGAGGCACGTTTGACGCATTACAACCATGAGAAATTACAGCAATTTACGGTGACAGCAGGAGAGACTGCGCACTCTATCAAAGACACGCTGCTCAAAGAAGCAAAAGGCATTCTCCTTGTTGATAACATTGAAAAGAAAGAACGCAAGCGCTATCCATCCCCTCCTTTTATCACCTCAACTTTGCAACAAGAAGCTGCAAGAAAATTAGGGTTTACTGCACGAAAGACCATGATGGTTGCTCAGCAATTGTATGAAGGAATCGACATAGGCTCAGGGACAATGGGTTTGATCTCTTATATGCGTACAGACTCAGTGCACCTAGCATCAGAGGCTGTTGAAGAGATTAGATCCTATATTTGTGAACGATATGGCAAAGAAAATTGTGCCAAAACTGTGCGGATTTATAAAACAAAATCAAAAAATGCACAAGAAGCACATGAAGCCATTCGTCCCACTTCTATCAAACGCAATCCAGATATGGTAGAGCGTTCGCTAACAGCGGATCAATTTAAGCTCTATAGTTTGATATGGAAACGTACGCTCGCATGCCAAATGGCCGAAGCACTGATGGATACGGTCGCTGTGGATTTAAGCTGTGGTTCTGGAAATATGTTTCGAGCGAATGGCTCAACCATTACGTTTCCTGGATTTCTGACTGTATATGAAGAAGGGCTTGATGATTCAAAAGAAGAGGATCAACAAAGCATTATTCTACCAACACTTGCTGTTGGGGATAAAGTGGACTTGCTTGATATTCAAGCTAACCAGCATTTTACCGAACCCCCTCCGCGTTACTCAGAAGCTTCTCTAGTGAAAGCATTGGAAGAGTTTGATATTGGCCGTCCATCCACTTATGCTTCTATTATTCATACTTTACTCCAACGAGAATATGTTATCGTTGATAAGAAGCGGTTTTTACCAACAGATGTAGGTCGTATTGTCAGTCATTTTTTAACGGATTATTTTACCCGATATGTTGATTATCAATTCACGGCTCAACTTGAAGATACATTGGATGCCATTGCTCGGGGTGAACGGGAGTGGATCCCTGTTTTAGAGCAATTCTGGCAACCTTTTATTCAACAAATTCACACCATTGATGAACAAGTGCAACGTAAAGATGTGACCACCAAAGCATTGGATGAAAAATGTCCTAAATGCGATAAACCTCTCGCTATCCGCTTAGGAAAACGAGGACGGTTTGTTGGTTGTACAGCTTATCCTGACTGTGATTACACCAAAGATCTGAATACACCTTCAGGTGAAAATGCAGAGCCTGAGATTGTTTCGGGGAGGACATGCCCGCTGTGTCAAGGTGCCTTACACATCAAAACAGGTCGATATGGTCGTTTTGTAGGCTGCAGTCATTATCCTCAATGTAAATTTATCGAACCATTAGAGAAGCCGGCTGATACGGGTGTAACCTGTCCAAAATGTCATGATTCTACAATCCTAAAACGCAAGTCTCGTAAAGGAAAAATCTTTTATTCTTGTGGGAGTTATCCAAAATGCGACTATGCTCTTTGGAATGAGCCATTGGATAAACCATGTCCTAAGTGTGCATGGCCAATACTTACCGTGAAAGAAACGAAACGTTCGGGTCGGCAAATCATTTGTCCACGTGAAGGTTGCGATTATTCTCTGAGTGAGTAAACTCCTATTGACACAATGTAGAAAGCGGTATCACAATATCAAAAGTAATCGTAAAAAAGCGGCTAAATGCTAAGGAGCAGTAATAATGTCAGAAAAAGTACGTGGTACAGTAAAATGGTTTAATGAGGGTAAAGGGTTTGGCTTTATTGAGAGTAATGGCAAAGATTATTTTGTTCATTTCAGTGCCATCCAAGGAAGCGGGTTTAAAACGCTCAAAGAAGGGTCTGCGGTTTTATTTAAAGCGGGTCAAGGTCAAAAAGGTCCTCAAGCTGAAGATGTGGAAGTGGTCTAATTGTCAATCGATCAATCAGACAATTAACACGACCTCACTCTATTCATGAAGAGACATTCTTTTGCATATCCTTCATCAAACTGATGACACGTAAGATCATGCATGGATGACACTCAGTCAAGAGATCTTCATTGAATAATAATCATCCAATGTAGCCTGGGTGAAGCGAAGCGTAACCCAGGAATCGGATCAAGATCATATCTTGCATCAAGAAAAAATCCATTTTTTCCTCAAGATACGTTCGGCGCTCTACTTTGACGCGCAGAGTTTGTTCTATCATAAAGCTAAAGGTATCTAAATTGTTGCCGATAAAAACCATATACACAAACAGGTGGTATGGTATATGGGTATCAAAAAACATCTTGTCGTCAGGTCTCAAGTCCTAAAAGATCATGTGAATAAATACGCAGTATTAGGTCTCGGTATTTCTATCCTAAGTATATTTATTGCTTCCATTCTGGTGTCTTATCAATTAACAGGATTTATTGATTTTAATGGGGTGATTCTTGCTCATAAATCAAATCCTGCATTGTGGGCGCTTGATTTAACCCCTTTTATGTTTACCTATTGGGGACAATCATTTTGTTATGAAGTGGCCAACACTATGGAGAGTATGCTTGAAGATAGAACTAAAGAATTGATGAGTAAAAGCAGTGAATTAGAGTTTAAACTTCATTATGAATCCCTTCACGATCATCTGACACATTTACCTAATCTCAGATTACTATCGGAAAGAATGGGGCAGGGTATGCAACAATTAAAAAAAGGCGAGCAATTAGCCATCATCATCATCCATATCAATGCCTTCAAAGACATTAATTTTAAATATGGCAGTTTTAATGCTAATAGCCTTTTAACACAGTTTGCTGAAAAGCTAAAAACAGTGCTTTTAGAGCCAAAGTTATTGCAAGCTTATATGGGAATGAATATGGTTGCCCGCCTTCAAGGAGCAGAGTTTGCGATTCTGATTCCAAGGTTAAGAAAAGAGCATAATTTAGAAGAAATCATTACTAAAATATTAGAGCTCATGACATCAAATTTCATGGTAGATGGAAATAACATTAATATCACCATTTCTGCAGGAATTGCTGTGTATCCTTTACATGCTGATAATGTGAACAGTTTGATACGCAATGCAGGTGTCGGTTTGTTTTATGCAGAAAAAGAAGGAAAACCTTACGACATTTATCAAACAGGGATGATTGATAGTACACAAACGAGAGGAACTCAGATCAAAGAATTAAGTACCCTGATCCAAAATGAAGAGTTAGATATTTTATATCAGCCCATCCTTGAATTAAAAACAGAAGCCATTATTGGTCTAGAAGTGCATGTTATTTACGATGATACTCAGTCTGGAGTGATGGATTTAGATAAAATAACTCCGTTGGTTGAGGGAACCATTATTGGTCAGAATCTGACAGTTATGATGTTACAAGATGCCATCAAACAGCTTGGATTATGGCATCAAGCAGGGCATCACGTGTATGTTGTTGTTCAATTATTTGACGCCACTGACCTAGAGTTCCCAAATGTGCTGAATGTGATGTTAAAAAATAGTCATATTTCACCTGAATTTATAAAAATTGGCCTAACAGAAAAATCTTGTTTAACGAATCAATCGCGTTCGATGACTGTGCTAAAGCAACTTGCAGACTTAGGTGTTCAAATCGTTATCACCGATTTTTGTAGTGGATATACTTCATTTACCTACCTGACCAATTTTCCAATCCATGAAATAAAAATAGAGAAATCATTCATCATGAATATGCTCAAAGATGAAAAAAAATTGAATGTGGTTCGAGTAATATTGAAACTTGCTGAAACGTTGAAAGTGGTTGTCCTTGCAGATGGTATTGAAGATCAACTCATTTTGAAACAGCTCAAACAGTTGAAATGTTTGTATGGTCAAGGCAATTTTTATTCTGCTGCCATTTCTTCAGATGAGATAACCAGATTGTTCAATAAACCGAGTTAATCTCATCACTATTCAAAAGTATTTGATAGTTGTTTCCGTGACATCAAGAGAAGGGTAATCACTGAAGAGTCCAATATGATTAGATGGTGTGGCGACAATCACTTGTTGGTAGGCCGTGTAATCCTTATCAATTAATCCACAAGCTGTTAATAATAGATTGGCGAGCAATGCTACCCATTTCATGAGAAACCTTATTTTCTAGGATGATGGTTTCCAATTTTTTAACATCGCTTGTATTTTGTAAAGCCATTTCTCTATACTGGTTTTTTCTACTGAAGATATCATCATATATGTTTGAAGAAAGGGCGGCTGTTGAGGAACAATTTTTAAATAGGGTGAGAAATACCTTATTTCCAAAATCAAACAGTATAACGACTCCCAAAATGGCGGGGTTAGATAAGAAAACAGCTATAGATCTATTTGATTCACAAATCAAATCACGTCTCTTAGATCTGACGGCCCGTCAATTGAAAGAAAAAGGGTTATCTTTTTATACCATTGGTAGTAGTGGCCATGAAGGGAATGCAGTGTTTGGTCAAGTGTTTAAATACACTGATATGGCTTTTTTACATTACCGCAGTGGAGCTTTTTTTTTGCAGCGTTCTAAACAGCTTCAGCCGTGCAATGGTGTTCACGAGATCTTACTTTCCATGGTGGCGGCAGCTTCTGATCCCATTTCTGGGGGGCGCCACAAAGTATTTGGCAGTGTGCCATTGATGATACCTCCTCAAACATCAACCATTGCCTCTCACTTACCTAAGGCTTTAGGCGCGGCTTTTTCGATCACTAGGGCTAAGGAATTACATTTGAACGGTGTATTGTCAGAAGATGCGGTGATTCTTTGTTCATTTGGGGATGCATCAGTCAATCATGCTTCGGCTCAAACGGCTTTCAATGCTTGTTCATGGATTCTCGAACAGCATTATCCATTACCGCTTGTGTGGATTTGTGAAGACAATGGGTTTGGAATCTCCGTTCCAACTCCAGAAAATTGGATTGAAGACACCTTCAGAGCACGACCTCATATTCATTATATGGCTTGTGATGGGTTAAATATTGCTGATTGCTATGCAAAAGCAATGGAAGCAGAGCGCGTGGCTCGTAATAAAAAGCAGCCGGTGTTTCTTCATATGCGTTGTGTTCGAATACTAGGACATGCTGGTTCCGATATTGAATCACAATATCGTACAGATGAGGAAATTAAGCAGACCGAGGCAGACGATCCGCTCTTACATACAGCCCATATCCTTTATCGAGAAAAGTGGATGAGTGCTCAAGAGATCATTGATTTATATGAAGATAATCGTGCTTTCATTCACGCTCAAGCGATAGAAGTGCTTGAGTGTCCAAAATTAGTTGGTTCAGAAATGATCATGCAAGCTTTACTGCCCAAAAAGCATCCTGATCGAAGCTATCCATTACCCAAAGAGACTCGCCGAGCAGAGGTTTTTGGAGCAAACTATCATCAATTGACGATGAAGCGTAATCTTTGTCAACAGATTAATTTTGCTCTAACCGATCTGTTATTACAGTACCCCAATATGTTGGTTTTTGGAGAAGATGTTGCAAAAAAAGGGGGTGTGTATCGAGTTACGGCAGATTTACTGAATCGATTTGGTCAAAGACGAGTGTTTGATACCATTCTTGATGAAACCACTATTTTGGGGACGGCGATTGGCATGTCTCATAATGGTTTTCTCCCTGTACCAGAAATTCAATATTTGGCATACCTGCATAATGCAGAAGATCAGTTACGGGGAGAAGCATCAACCCTATCTTTTTTTTCAAATGGACAATATCAAAACCCAATGGTGATAAGAATAGCAGCCTTCGCTTATCAAAAAGGATTCGGTGGCCATTTTCATAATGATAACTCCATAGCGGTTTTACGAGATTTACCAGGGGTCATCATCGTTTCTCCTTCCAATGGACCAGATGCTGCAAAGCTTTTACGTACCTCACTTGCTTTGGCAGAGCATAAGGGACGAGTGGTTGTTTTTTTGGAGCCAATTGCTCTTTATATGACCAAAGACTTGCATGAACCTGGTGATCAGGGTTGGTTATTTGACTATCCCCCCATAGATGAGATGATTGCTTTTGGTGAAGTGAGTACTTATGGGGATGGAGATACAGTCATTCTCACTTATGCAAATGGTTATTATTTATCGAGGCAGGCTGCAAAAATTCTTGAAGAGCATCATGGTATTCAAGTGAAAGTGGTCGATTTGCATTGGCTAAGTCCACTCCCCAAAGAGGCGATATTAAGAGCAATAGATAAGACTAAATATGTATTGATTGTTGATGAAGGGCGCAGAAGTGGATCTTTGAGTGAGGGGCTGATGACGTTATTGTTAGAGTTTGGCCCAAAACACTTAAAGATAAAACGATTGACTGCGGAGGATTGTTTTATTCCTTTGGGAAATGCTTGGCAATATCTATTGCCAAGTAGGGATAGGATTGTCACCTCAATACAATCTTTTAAGGAGACAAAAAGTGGATGACTTACTTTTTCTTGATGAGCAACTCCATGAGGATGAACGAATGATTCGGGATAGCGTCGCACGTTTTGTGAGGCATGATGTGCTACCTCTGATGATAGAATCCTTTGAGCATTCAACATTTCCAGAGGAATTCATAAAAAAAACGGCAGAACTTGGTTTGTTAGGATTGACCTTACCTGCTGAATATGGGGGTTCAGAGGCTTCTTATATTGCTTATGGTTTGGTCTGTCAGGAATTAGAGCGGGGTGATAGCGGGTTACGAAGCTTTGTCTCAGTTCAAAGTTCATTATGTATGTATCCGATTTTTCATTATGGCAGTGCGGCACAAAAACACCGGTTTTTAGCGAAGATGTCAGAAGCGAAGGTGATTGGTTGTTTTGGTTTGACGGAGCCAGACTCAGGATCTGATCCGGGTAGCATGAGAACCATTGCTAAAAAGGTAGATGGAGGGTATATCCTGAATGGTGAAAAAATGTGGATCACCAATGCATCTATTGCGGATATTGCCATTGTATGGGCTAAAACCAAAGATGGGATCCGTGGATTTATTGTTGAAAAAGAATTCAAAGGATTCTCACGTAAAGAGATTAAATTAAAGATGTCTTTGCGCGCATCGATTACGGGTCAATTGGTCTTTGAAGATGTGTTTGTTCCAGATGAAAATATATTGCCAGGTACAGAAAAAGGGTTGGGCGCGGCCTTAAGTTGTCTTAATCAAGCTAGATATGGTATTTCTTGGGGGGCCATGGGGGCTGCCATGGCATGCTTTGATATGACTCGTGATTACTTGTTAGCGCGCAAGCAGTTTGATAAACCTTTAGCCTCATTTCAATTGATCCAAAAAGAGTTGGCAGATATGTATAGCGAAATCATCAAAGCACAATGCTTAAATCTGCAAATCGGGCGCTTAAAAGATGAG
Organism: Pseudomonadota bacterium; assembly: GCA_021807845.1. Next base: position 681 of record JAKBCM010000019.1, on the reverse strand, counting down.
AAACGTGAGACACCCGTCATGGTTTCTTTAGCCAAAAGAAATGCTTGCAGAGAAGCATTAAAGATTGCAAGAACCTGTCGAAACTTACTCGGCGCGAATGGGATTAGTTTAGAGTATCATGTGATTCGTCACATGTTAAATTTGGAATCAGTCTTTACTTACGAAGGAACAGACAATGTGCATACTTTAATGCTAGGACGGCATATCACTGGTATCAATGCTTTTGCTTAGCTCCCTTGTTATTTATTAAGAGAAACGCTATGATTCACCTCCATCGGGGCGTAGCGCAGTCTGGTAGCGCACTAGCATGGGGTGCTAGTGGTCGAAGGTTCAAATCCTTCCGTCCCGACCAAGCCCAGTAAGGGTTTTAAGAATTTTCTTCTCCTAGTAATATCAAAGTCGATCCAAAAAACGATCCAAAATTATTATTCTACCCTCCTCGATTTCGCTTTTCCTGTGCTAGAGCTATGATACAAATTTAATAAATGGAGTTATTTATGAATAGAAAAAAAGAAATCACCGACAGTAACCATTCATGGTCTAATTGGATAGCTGTTCTTTCCTTTATCCTATCGTAACTGCTCGCCCGTCATCCCGAGCGAAGCGAGGGATCTCCCTGATTTAACATGAGATCAGTTATATAACTCGAAAATTAGAGCAAATTTTACATTTCAATATTAT
>JAKBCM010000147.1 GCA_021807845.1 Pseudomonadota bacterium | reverse complement strand
AACTGTCTTTTAATAATTTATTAGATACAGATGCAGCACGCCAAGCGGTTTTAGATTTCGATAAGCCTACTTGTGTTATTATCAAGCATGCCAATTTGTGTGGTCTTGCCTCTCATGCCTCGATAAGTAGCGCCTTTTCAGATGCGTTGGCCACTGATCCATTATCGGCTTTTGGTGGAATCATCGCACTGAATCGATTATGTGATGAAGAAACGGCACGTCTTGTCAGTCGTTCCTTCTTTGAAGTGATCATTGCGCCTGCGTTTTCAAAAGAAGCCGAAGCCATTTTTGCCAATAAGCCTAATTTGCGTGTACTGGCTTTAGAAGAATCACAGCCTACCAGTCAAGTTCAGTTTCAGCCCATTGATGGAGGGTTTTTGCTACAAGAGCGTTCGCGGCTTTTTTTGAATGCCTCTGACTTAAAGATTGTCACGACCCATAAACCTTCTCATGAAGTACTATCCGACTTGTTGTTTGCCTGGCAGGCTGTAAAACATGCCAAATCCAATGCGATTTTGATTGCCAAGGGAACACAGGTACAAGCCATCGGTTCTGGCCAAGTGTCTCGAGTAGACGCGGTTGAAATTGCCATTCGTAAAGGCCAAGATCGCATCAAAGGTGCTGTTTTGGCATCTGATGCTTTCTTTCCATTTAGAGACAGTATTGATAGGATCAGTGGCTTAGGAATCAGTGCCATTATTCAGCCCGGTGGGTCGGTTCGTGATCAAGAAGTGATCGATGCTTGTGATGAATATGGTATGGTCATGGCGTTGACTGGAAGTCGGTGCTTAAAACATTAGGAATCATTCATTAAAGGAGTCGCAATTATGAAACCATTGGTAGGGATCATCATCGGATCAAAGTCTGACTGGCCAATTATGGAGCATGCCGCTCACACGCTGGACTCACTTGATATTGCGTATGAACATCGTGTTTTATCAGCGCATAGAACACCCGATGCGCTCCAAGCTTATGTCAAGTCTCTTGAAGAGAAAGGGATTAAGGTGGTGATTGCTGCAGCTGGTGGCGCTGCCCACTTGCCTGGGGTGATTGCTTCTTTAACTTTGCTTCCTGTCATTGGTGTGCCAATGAATTCTGTATTAAATGGACTGGATTCATTGTTATCCATCGTCCAGATGCCTTCTGGAATTCCAGTGGCTACGATGGCGATCGGCAAAGCAGGGGCTATCAATGCTGCGCTATATGCTGCATCGATATTAAGTTTTGAGTTTCCCAAATATCGCCAAATCATCGAAGCCTATCGCGAGAAAAAAGCAGAAGAAATCATGACCTAATGTCATGGAGAATGGTTCTTGTCATTGCGAACGAAAAGCAAAAATTCAGCTCGCTTTAGGCCTTTTCAATGAACAGGTTAGATGCTTTCATAAGGTGGCCATTCTTGTTTGAGCGCGGTTGTCGTATCAAATTTTGATACGACAACGTCAGCAATGCTTTCTTCTTTACATCATTATCCTTTTGACCGACTCATTTTAAAATAATCTGGTAAAACGGATGCTTGTACCCATAAGCTCAGCTCAAGATTTTTTATGAAACAACATTGTGACATCTATGGCATCAAAAAAATATTGCTGATTACAAAAATCACAACGAATGTCAACGGTCCCTTTTTCTTCTAATAATTCCTTGACTTCTTTTTCCCCTAAAACCGTCAATACTTGCTTCATTTTTTCAGCGGTGCAACGACAGTGAAAAGAAACGCTTCGAGCGGGATAGAGTCTCAATTCAGTTTCATGGTATAAACGATGCAAAATGGTTTCATTATCCAAGGTTAATAGTTCCTGATCGCTGATGGTTTGACCTAAATGTACGGCATACTCCCAGAATTGCTCGCGTTGTAAGGTATCTTGACCGGGCATCAGTTGAATCAACATGCCTGCAACAGATTCTTCACTCACTGCAAGCCATACCTGGGTTGAAATTTGCTCTGACTGAGCAAAATAATGGACGAGATTTTCAGCCATGGATGTACTACGTATGGGGACTATGCTTTGATAGGCTTCGGTTTGGTTATATTGGTTGATCATGAGCGCCATTTTTCCTTGTAAAAAAGCCTCGTTATAATCCATGTCAGCACTACTGTCTTCATATTTGGCAAACGCTCTGATTTGTAGTTGATGATCGCATTGAACCAGCAACAAGGGGAGGCGATGATCGCCATGAAATTGTAAACTCACTTCTCCTTCAAATTTAATACTACCCGCTAATAGTAGACAGGATATCAAAGCTTCTCCCAATAATTTTTTAACACAGGGAGGATAGGGGCGCTGTTCCATGATGGTCTTATAAGCCTCTTCTAAGTAAGCCATTTCGCCACGGATGCTTGCGTGTTCAAATAAGAAGCGTTGTAGAGTATCGGTTTTTTTCATGATGATCTATTCATAACAAGGAATTTGCAATTTTAGCACAAAGTCGATTGATTGCTTGTGATATAAACGTAATAATGCCCATTTTTTCCACTAGGCATCATGATGCTCAATCCCCAACAAATGGCTGCAGTGAAATGGATAGACGGACCCTTGTTGGTGTTGGCAGGTGCTGGTAGTGGAAAAACACGAGTGATTATCCAAAAAATAGTTCATTTGATTCTTGATTGTGGTTATGCTGCCAATCAGATTTATGCGGTCACGTTTACCAACAAAGCCGCAAATGAAATGAGAACCAGAGTAGCAGAAGTGCTTAAGCCCCCTTTGCGCAGAGGCTTAAAAATTTTCACGTTTCATACACTTGGTCTACACATTTTAAAGCGTGATGCAGAACATTGTGGATTAAAGCCTGGATTTTCTATTTTTGATAGTGAAGATTGTTTACAGCTATTGAGAGATCTGTTGTCACAATCTTCCGCTATATCGAGTGAATCTGTCTTGCAAGTGCAACAACACATTTCTTTTTGGAAAAATGAGTTGTTACGAGCAGATGAGGTAGAGGCGCTTCAGCCAGACAGTCCTTTGTTTGCCGAGGCACAAAAAATATATCCTCTATATCAACAAGCGCTGCAAGCATACAATGCAGTAGACTTCGATGATTTGATTCGTCTCCCCGTTTTTTTGTTCAGTCAATCGGAGGATATTGTCACATATTGGCAAGGTAAAATTCGTTATTTATTGATTGATGAATACCAAGATTCTAATCCTTGCCAGTATGCACTGGTCAAGTGGTTGGTTGGTTCGCGAGTAAATGTTACGGTTGTTGGCGATGATGATCAGTCCATTTATGCTTGGCGAGGGGCAAGGCCTGAGAATCTGGTTGAATTACAACGCGATTTTCCGCGTTTGAAGGTTATTAAATTAGAACAAAATTA
>JAKBCM010000018.1 GCA_021807845.1 Pseudomonadota bacterium | reverse complement strand
GACCCGAGCGAGTAAAGCTTTGTTTACCTGTTCGAGTCGCTCAAGCCAAAACGTTCGTTTTTCCAAGTCCTTTCTAAGCGACTCCATTTCAAGGGAGAGTACGCTCTGATCAATGCTGTTTAGAAGAGTAGGGGACTCAGGAAGAGAAGGGGAGGGCGTTGGTTCCAAAAGCCGATGTACCTCTCTAGTCGATTCAATTAAGACATTGAAATACGCAGAGCGTGTTATCGACGTGTGTTGCAAGGTAGAGGTCATTTTTTTATAGGCGGACGCAGAAAGGTAGATTTCAATTCGATGTTCCTGATTTTCTTTTTTCTTTCGCTTAAAAGCAGCCTGAGCTTGTCGTCGTTTTTTTTCATAGTGAGCCATACATCTTCCAGTTTGAATGTTGAATCCAGAGCTAATCTAGAGGTGAACTTCATATGGGCAGAAATCATACACTTATCTTTGTGACCACTCAAATAGAAGTTTTTCATAGAGAAGGGGACAACGCGGTTTTGAATTCTGGATCAGTTGCAACAGTCCCCTCGATACTTGGAGAACATAAATGGCAAATTTAGGGGGAATTGGATTCTCAACGGGCAGGCAACAAAAGGGGCGTTTTTCATATTGTCAGGCGCACAGAACAAATTGCAGGGCTTCTCAAAGATTAAGATGTAGATACGTTAGAGTAGGCCATCTTGATCGATGAACTACTCAATCTGTGAATTGATATGGCTATAGGTAGTTCTTTTGCATTTAAGGGATTATCGCGCGATCGTACTTACACCGTGATTGCGCGGTATTTAGCAAACAGCAATTATAGTGCTCTCGCCTATGATCGCATTAATCCTGCCGCACTCTAAATATTTGAAAACTTCAAAAGCATTTTTCATTCATCTATTGTTTTCACAGATTACGGTGAGGATGATATACTTGTTCAAGGAAGCTTTTTTCGGCTAAAGATTGTCCATCTGGTTAAATAATGAGCGCACAGTCTTTTTATTAAGAGCGGCCTATATGTAAACAATTAAATGGGTACGAGAAGACTTGCAACGGAGGATCAGGGATGCGCGAAAAGCATGATGTTGAATTGAAAAATAATGAAATTAGATCAAACACAGTTTCTTCAATCACACTGCCGGATTTGAATGATCCGCTGGCAATAAAAAATTATTATCAATCGATTATTAACTGTATGCCCAATAATGTTTTTTGGATGGATAAAAATTGTATAGGTCAAGGGTGCAATGAAAACGCAGCACGACTTTTAAAACTTAACTCCCCTGAGGAATTCATTGGAATGACTTATGAGGAAATGGCAATTAGAACAGGATGGACTCAAGGCCAAACAGACTCTTTTAAAAAAAATGATATTGAAGTTATGGAAACGCGAAAAGGAAAGTTCAATATTGAAGAGCCGCCAGTGTATGATGAGCAGGGCAATTCTTTTTATTACATGTCAAGTAAAGTTCCTCTCTTAAATCTGGAAGGGGAGGTCGTTGGCATTGTTGGAACTTCCATTGATATTACAGAGCGTAAAAAGAATGAAATTGCTTTGAAAGAGGCAAAAGATGTTCATAAGTTTTATCAGAAAATTATTGGATGCATGCCCAATAATGTTTACTGGTTAGATAAGAACTGTATCACTTTAGGATGTAATGAAAATACATTGAAAGCTTTAAATTTGAGTTCGCTTGAAGAGTTTGTTGGAATAACCTACGAAAAAATGGGGGAATTTGCCGGATGGACAAAAGAGCAAGCCCAATCTTTCAAGCGCGATGATATGGAGGTGATCCAAACTGCAAAACCGAAATTAAACGTTGAAGAACCTCCCGTTTATGACGAAAAAGGTGAGCCTGTCTACTATCTGTCGAGTAGAGTACCCATCATCAATGAAAAAACACATGAAGTTGAGGGTGTGGTGGGTATTTCTGTTAACATTACGCCACAAAAAAAACAAGAACAAGCATTGAAACTAGCCAAAGAAGCCTCTGAAGTTGCAAATCAAGCTAAATCTTATTTTGTTGCTTCGCTCGGACATGAGTTTCGAACACCATTAAACCATATCGTTGGGTTTTCAGATATTCTTCAAAAGAAGAAATATCACTTAAGTCAAAGTGAACAAGATAAATACTTACAAGATATCTATCAAGCAGGAAACGAATTATTAGATCTCGTCAATGATATTATTTTCTTTACTCGACTTGAAATGGGGCACTTCACTGTTGAACTGCAAGATACGGATCTTTTTGAAATCATTCAAAAAGTGGTTCGCAATAGCGCTCATCGCATCGAAGAAAAAAAACTTGAATTTGTAATTGAATATCCTGAGTTAGTTTCCCATCGTGTTCATGCTGATCCAATTCGTGTACGTCAAGTTCTTATTCATCTTATTGACAACGCAATTAAATTCACTGAAAAAGGAAAAATTACCCTTATGGTAGATACCTCGGGTGAAATTATACGTGGCCAAACACACATTAGGGTTAGCATCAGTGACTCAGGGATTGGTATTGCTGAAGATAAGAAAAATCTAATTTTTGAAAAATTCTCTCAAGCTCATACAGCCTATGATGATCAAAGAATGGGGCGATACAAAGGCATAGGTTTAGGTTTGGCAATCTGCAAAGAATTAGTTGATTTAATGCGAGGACAAATTGGTGTAGAAAGTATCTTCTCTGAGGGTTCGACTTTCTTTTTTACATTACCTTTATCAAAAGAGGTTCAGCCTTCAATTGAGAGTCCTGTTGATGAAGTTTCAAAACAAACGGTAATTTTAATTGAAAACAAACACTTTTTATTAGTTGAGGATGATAAAATGGCGGCGCGTTTTGCTCAGATCTTGATTGAAGAGCGACAACATCAGGTGGATATTGCAAAAACAGGTCAAGAAGCGCTTGAATTGTTAGCAAAAAATGATTACGATCTCGTGCTCATGGATATTGGATTGCCCGATATGCAAGGGACTGAAGTTGTAATCAAATATCGAAAAACTGAAAGTAAGGGTCACGTTCCCATCATTGCTTTATCGGCACAAGGCTTGGAAAAAGGCAAACCTGCTGCAATAGCAGCGGGTATGGATGATTATCTGATTAAACCTCTTAGTGTAGATAAACTTGAAGCTTTATTGCAGCATTGGTTCAAAAATAACTAACATATCTTTTTTGAGAAGCGTCAAAGACTATGTTACTCTGCTATTATCTGAAATTTTGATATTAACTTTTTAGGGTAGCGAAGTTTTTGTTGATTACATCAGAAGAAGGAAAATAATTAATGCTAAAAAGTCAAATTAGTATGGGATCTGAAAAAATGTCAGAAAAAATTGAATTGACTTCTTCTTGGCTTGCTCTGGATGAAAAGCCATTAGAGCAACAAAAGGAAGAAACTATCCCTACCTTTTTTAGTCGCTCGACACAATTTCATTCATTGATGGGTGAAACTAAAATTGATTTTTTTTTTAGAGACATGACGATTGACGAGTTTAGAATGATTATGGAGTGGTGCGCGCAAGAGGGATGGAATGTCGGTAGGAGGGATACTGACATCTATTTTAGTGCTACAACTAGAAAACATGTGTCATTAGTGAAGGTTGACCCAAAGAACGGACAAGAAGAAGTAATTGGTGGGCTTGGAGTTGTATTTCATGGCGGTTCTTTTACAGGAGCTGGCCCTATGATTGTTAAAAAAGAATTTCGAAATATGGGGCTTGGACAGTTGTTATGGAAACTTGCTGTGGATACTATTTCCGATAATCCATTACTAATGTATGCCGTTGCTCAGCAAGTGCCGCGTTATAGTGAAGACGGGTTTATTCCTATTTTTAAAATGGAACGTTGGGTTGGTCGATTGTCGTCAATATCCTTGGATCAAGAAGATTGTGAACCGATAACCTTGGATAATTTAGAAAAAGTTGCCAAATATGATCAGGAAATTTTTTCTCAATTGCGCTTTGACTTGTTTAAAAAAGCTTTAGAATTTTCGGATATTCAAGGTTTTGTAGTTATTGAAGATACAATTATTCGTGGTTTTTGTATAATACGTCCTTGTCAGAAAGGCTATAGAATAGGACCCGTTCATGCAGATAATATTAACATTGCAAAAAAATTGATAAAAGAGTGCTCAAAGATTTCAAGAGATGAACAAGTTGTACTTGATATGCCTTCAATCAATGCACTTTCTGAAGATGTAGCACGCTTCTTTTCGCTTGAGCATGATCCAGATAGTGATACCATAGCTATGAAAAAAGGCAAACTACCGGTTAAATTAGCACGAAATTGGAACAAAGTATTTTCTGTTTTTTCATTGGAAATTGGTTAAAATGACTGTGTTGATATAATGATAGAAATTCTTAAAAAAAAAGAATGTGAAATTCAGATCCAACAGCATTTTTCTGATAATGAAAAGTCTAGTTTTGGGTTAGGTCTTCCTTTTTTTTATGATAAAGAAATTTCCATTCTCAATCGCATAAAAAAACAAATTGATAATTATCCTTCAAGAATTGCGCTTAAATTCAGAGATACTCAACTGACTTATGCTGAATTAGACGAAAAAATTAACCAACTCGGTAATTATATAAAAAATAAAATTCAGCAGCCAGAGTTGCGAATTGCGGTCTATCAAAAACCTGGCATCGATCTTGTTATCAGTATCTTAGCCATCCTTAAGGTGGGCGGTGCTTATATTCCTCTCGATATTAGTTATCCAACAGAGCGGCTAAATTTCATACTTCAAAATAGCGAGGCTCAATTAATTTTGACAGAATCGAGATTGATTGCAAAATTGGATCATGTTGATTGTCAGGTGATCAAGCTAGATATGGAACTATTTTCCATTGTGCAGCAGTCAAAGAGCATGTCCGATTTATCAACAGGACAAAGTCTTGCCTATATTATCTACACATCAGGGAGCACAGGAACACCGAAAGGTGTAAAAATTCATCATCGCTCAATGGTCAACCATATGTTGTGGATGATTGATTATTTCAATTTTACAAAAAATGACCGGTTTTTACTAAAAACCCCTATCTCTTTTGATCCATCGGTTTGGGAAATTTTTGCTCCTCTTTGTATAGGGGCTGAACTAGTGATTGCACCTGAAAATACTCATCTTGACCCTATGGAATTAGCTGAATTGATCAAAAAAAATGAAATCAGCATTGTTCAATTTGTCCCAAGTATTTTACAGGAATTTTTAAAACAAGATGATATCAGTAGCTGCCAAACGTTACGTCATATCTTTTCTGGTGGTGAAACGTTACGCACGGGAACCAAAAAACTTTTTTTTGAAAAATTATCATGCCAGCTTCATAACCTTTATGGCCCCACGGAAGCAACAATCGATGTGGTTTCACATACGGTACCTAATACAGAATACGAAATTCAACACAATATTATTGGGATTCCGATATATAATACAGAGCTTTTGGTTCTTGATGATCAGGGTATCTCTGTGGGTATTGGAGAAATTGGAGAGTTGCATATTGTTGGAGACTGTTTAGCTAGTGGATATTATAACCGACCTGATTTAACGCGAGAAAAATTTGTTTCGCATCCTATTGATCAAGCAAAAAAAATGTATAAAACAGGTGATTTAGTTCGTTGGCTGGAGACAGGATTGCTCGAATATTGCGGAAGAAATAATGATCAGTTGAAGGTCAATGGTGTTAGAATTGAACCTGATGAAATTATTCATCAAATTTTGACCGATGAGACTGTTTCTGATTGTAGGTTGATTAAAATAGTGGTTGGTGATGATTCTGAATCGTTAGCCTGTTATCTATCTCCGAAGCAAGGCTTTCATATTGACATTGAAAAAATAAAAAATCATTTAAAATTTTTTTTTCCGAGCTATATGCTACCTTCCACATATACACTGCTTGACCGAATACCGCTCACTCCAAATGGTAAAGTGGATATGACTCAATTACCTAAAATTCCATCTTCAAAAAAATCGACTGAAAATGAAGAACAAATGACGTTAGAAGAAAAAGGCTTGCTCGTTATTTGGAAAGACTTGTTTAAAATAAATGAAATTGGATTGGAAGATCATTTTTTTGATTTAGGTGGACATTCGATTTTAGCGATTCAATTACTCCAAAAAATAAAAGCACAGTTCAATATACATATTCCAATCAGTGAGATCTTATCCTCACCTACGATTAAATCGCTTGCCAATGCTGTTAAAAAAATAAATTTGAGAGAACATGCTCCTAAAATTTCTCCAATTATCTGTTTGCAAAGGGAAGGAAAAAAAACACCGCTTTTTTTGATTCATCCTGTTGGAGGAACTGTTTTTTGGTACGCCAAATTGGCAAAGCATTTAGGAGGTGATCGTCCTATTTATGGTATTCAGGATTTGGAGCTTGATAGAAAAAAAGAAGGCTTTGATACCATTGAAAGTTTGGCTAAAGAATATTGCTCTGAAATTCAGGATGTTCAAAAAGAAGGTCCATATGTAATTGGAGGTGCCTCTTTTGGAGGAACAGTCGCTATTGAAATCGCAAACCAATTACGTCAGAAAAATGAAAAAATAAGCTGTATTATTTTGTTAGATGCTTGGGGGCTTTATCCTAATAGTCTTTTAAATCCGAATTATTTCGTTGAATCTATGCACCGCCAGCATAGCGATCTTAAGGAATTATTTGATAAGCATCAAATTGAAGAAAATAGCGATTTATTATCACTTCAATGGCGACGACTCAATATGCTGTGGCGCTACCATCCTAAAAAAATCACTCACCCACTTGTTGTATTTAAAGCAAATGAAATTTTGCCAGTTTTCCAAGAAGTTGATGAGCCTTCAAATCATTGGCAAGAATATACTGATCAAAAAATTCAACCTATCTTTGTCCCTGGTAATCATGAAACGATGTTTTATGAACCCAATGTGTCTGTTTTGGCTGACAAGGTTAATGCTTTTTTAGGAAATATTTAATTGTTTTTGTATTTTTACGCTCAAACGATCGATGCCAGTGATTGGGTTATGTAAAATTTTTACAGTTTTCTTGCCTCGAAATAAACAAGCACTTGCATCCATTGGTTATTGCGTTGAAATACTCCTTTCCAAATTTCTTCGTACTTACCAACTCCCTTGGTTAATTCAAGTTCAAATTCAGATAAGTATAATTGCTTGGCGAGTGGAAAATCATTGGTTTGCAAATGTGCTTCTTTTATCTGGCTGAGATCGAGCGATTGCACCATGATTTGAAACAGATGTAACAAACTCTCCTCCTGGTAAGGAGAAATATTGTGGGTACGGACATCCTCAAAAAATATATCTTGGGGTCTTAATGCCATTTCTGGTTAGCTCCTGCCTTATAGAAGAGGTATGTGGGTAGGATAGGTCGTTAGCCGTAAAAAAGCCAGGCGTTGTAATGTTCTAGTTCTAGTCAGGCTCGCTTCAAGTTACCCAAACCTGAGAACGAGATTCGGGCGCTGTGTATAGGACCCCATATTGCTGCGGTATTAGATTTATTTTCACGTGGTGTGTCGGTTCGGTGGCACTGGCAGAACATATGGGGTTAGCGGCTAGAACCCCTGACTGAAGCATTCATTGAGGCTGCTCGCCAGCAACTTCAGGATATAGAGCAAGTCGATGCCGGTACTACACCTTCGCGAATTTTGTATTTGGAAACGTTAAAACCGATACTGAATAGAAGCATTGCTGAATTGGAAGATCTACTTTTTCCAGCATCCAGGTCAACCTTGAACATTTAAGGCTGAGCGAGAATAGTTGAAAATTAAAAAATATGAGTACAGAAGTAATATTACCCTCGATTACGCAGTAAAATGTTGATTGTCTGAAATCCATGAAAAGGGCAGGGGAGAAAAAAGCACAAACCCAATTTCAAAAACCTCAGAATAATAATGACCCGCAATATCGATGATTTGAACAACGACTATCAATTCAACACATGATCATCTATTATCTTCATAAGAAATTTATCCCTATGTTTACGGCAATGACATGTTTTATTATATTTACATTCTTGAATGTATTAACAACACTTACTATACGGGCTATACAACTGATATTGAGCGTCGTTATCAAGAACATCTGAAAGGTAGTGCGAAATGTAAGTACACGCGCAGCTTTCCACCTCAAGCTATAGCATCATGTTGGCAGTTATCACTTGAACTGTCTTATACATTAAAAATAGAACGATTGATTAAAGCACTATCAAAAAACGAAAAACATCGGATCATTCTCGAACCATCCTTGTTATTAGCGATTCTAAAAAAACAAGGGTATGATCAGGAGATCCTTGATAAAATACAGTACTATCCAATCCAGACATAACATAACATAAATCGGTACTTGGCTTTTTTGTGAGTAAAATACTGGGTACACCTACCGTTTTTTTTATGTGTTTTTGATCATAATAGAACTCACCAACAAATTGATGGGATTATTGCAGGACGAGGAAATGAACCGACTTTGAGCACATTGGGTTCGCAATACATTGATCACCGATTGACAAGGCTGTCCTTCTGGGATCTGCTCTTCTTGAATCAACTTAATTTGACATTCTTTCAGATCAGCTCGAAATTCTTTAGGATGAGACTGAAAGTACGCGACACTTTTCTCACCACCGCTACAAGCAGCGCATAACACGCTTAAAAAAAATACACTTATCATTTTAACAATGTTCATGATGTTCATAACTTTCCTTTTTAGATATAAAAAACAAACGTTTTTGAAGAAACACCGTCAAAAAAACCACTTTTGATTTTTTGACTTCTAATTCTTTTATGCTATCACCTGGCATAACACATTTTCAACCCATTCAATATCGGTTAACGCTAAAAAAGTGATTTTAATCTAAATTGTATGGTAATTATATAGAGCTTGGAATTACAATAAACATACGATAAAAGTTCATTGGACCCAAATATTTTGGATCCAACTGCACGCATTAAAAACGGTCGATGATTTCTTCAGCAAGCTTATGGATCCATTTGCAATAAACGCCTTGGACTGACGAAGAAGAATCCTCAATTTTTAGGGCCAATGCCATAACCTGGTACTTCCGGGGGTTGTAGTTCATCCAAATTTAAGCAACCTCTCGCACAGATAAGGGCCCATCGCACGCACCTGCACAGTAGGCCTATAAGATCGCACAAGGAAATGACCATCGACGACTCGTATTCTGTTGAAACTCAATATTTTCTTCAGTCCTCGTAGTTTGGGGAAAAATCCTCGGGTCATAGTGCTTGCTTTTGGGTTGTTGCGAGCTTGCTGATCCTAACGCAGGGGTATTAGAAAATGTATGATATCTTGAACTTCCTATATCGATTAATGCCATTTCCTCTTGAACCTCTTCAACACCACCGTCAATGGCTTGAAGTAATGCCGGAGAAAAATCATTCATTAAATGACCCGCTACTCTGGGATTTGCTGATTTAAGCTCATCAATTAATAAAAGCAACTTATAATAAATATCGACGTATTTCGTATCGCTTGTGAGCCAACGAATGACCATTAATTCTGCTCGCGCGCCAAGTTCTAATAATCCTCCAGTCAACAATAAAAAATCAGAAGGGATCACAGACCAGAACATCAAAAAATGCCACCATCCCGAAAAAGAGGCGTCAATAAAGGCAGCCACTGCGCCCCATGAAAATAAACCAATCCCAATGGAAGCAAAGATCCTCCCCAACGATAAAAACGGATGTTTTGCAGTCACCCAAGAAGGGCTAGCAACACAATTTAATTGGCTCACTAGCTTAGAATAAAATTGTCGACATATATCGCTGACGACTAAATATTGCAAATAGCCAATGGGCGCAACAACGAACGCTGCAATCAACATATCGATATGATGATGAGGTATAAACATTTCGCCTGCTTTATATCCAAGGTAAGCTTCAATCGCGATTAAGCTCGTTGCTGGAATAAGCGAAAAAGTGTTAACGGCATAATGCGTAAACTTTTTGCGCATTAAAAAGATATCTTGTTTTCTTTGAATATTATTACTGGCTTGTATGAGTGTTAAAAAGGCATCTTGCCAAAGCGTTGGGGAACGTAACTGCCCCTTCTCTTTTACAACCATCTCTCTGGCAAGGAGATCCCCTAAACTTTCTTTGGACAGATGATGCAAGCCATAGGTTACTGCAAATTCTAATTTATGTATGAATGTAGCCAGCTGCTTGGATAAATCGCGGTCTTCTGTTGATGTTGAGCATAACGTGTTGGTCATTCTTCTCCTGAGCTGGGTGTGAGAAAAAAACTCATCCAGCGAAAGCACCCTTAACCCTGTATCGGTGAGAATCGTAAGCAAACCCATCGACAAACGATTACCACTGACTGTGTAGCTAAAATAAGCAATCGGAATTAAAGAGCTCAAACCAATCAATAATACAGTCGCAGGATAGACCACGTGATCATACAGTCGGCTCCTCTCTTCAGGGACCAAGGCTTGAATTCGTTCTCGCATAAACACACGCACAGAACACGCTTCCCAGCCCCAGCCCGAATAGCCTGCCACCGAAATACCTACACCTGCTCGCATCGCCTCACCCAGCCATGGGTTATATTGAGCACCCCACTGATAGGCCGCTTCTAGGCGTTCTACGTAAATCCCCCATAAATGTTACCATCAGCGAAATGCCTTGTTTTATCGCCGAAAAACTAGCTTTCGGGTAATCAGTGCGTGTGGCATTTCAAGGGTGGGTTGTTGGAAAATTCTTTCCATAGAGATGTAATTGTGCAGAACAGAGACAGCCGAATTAAATCCAGGTTCAGAGCAGTCACGTCATTGCGCATGATCGCCAGTAAGTAGAATGGGTGAGTAAAAATAGTTACGTCTTCAAGCCATCTCGGTTTTTTCAGAATATTCTTTTTTTCTCGAAACTTTCTTATTATCGACCTGCTTGCTGCGCAAGCATGCCTGAATAACTTCAACTTCGCAAGAAATTTTTTCTGATTTCAACGTCTATGTTAAGCAGATGGCACCTTAATTTTATCTTCCAGAATTTTGTTTAACATTTTAATGATGCCATCGACATTAATGGTGGTGAGTGTTTCACTAAACTCATACAGTCCGCTGATATTAATATGCTGGGACGCTACAGGAGAAAGATGCCGCAGGAACTCGATTGCAGCCGTATCATGTCGCGATACAGCCTGTTCATACAACTTTGAGAGTAAGTGCGTGTTGTAATAGATAATGATCAGAGCAATCAATCGAGCACATTCATTCCATATTTCCACTTCAAGTTCTGACATCCCTCGAAAACTACTGCCACCTACCGCCATGATTTTTTCAAGCAATTGATGATAGGCTTCGCCACGGTTAAGCGCCGTCCGTATAAAGCGGCGATACTCTGGATCATCCACATAGTTCAACAGATGAATACTTTTCAAGATATGATTGAGTTCCCACATCGCGTCCTTCACGTCACTCTTGAACTCGTGAGAACTCAGGGTTTTGATGATGTTTTCCTGCGTGGTGTCATGGGACAGCAAGGACACTAGTATCGGTAAAAGCTCAGGCCATTTATCCTTGATCAGTTTGGTGTTTGCTTGGTGTGACGGGCGGATCAAACAATCTTTATACTGCGAGAGGGATTTAAAACCGCAGATCGTTTTCGTTTTTTTTGGGGTGGATCGATAGCACGGTGCGTATAATTTACCGATTAAATAATACATGAGGTCATTGACATTGTTTGTGCCCGCCGTGTCACTTGAAATAATATCGGGATCAATGTCCGATGTATTGCGATGAAGCATGGCGTAGAGAAAATGACTCTCATGTTCATTGGCACCAATGATTTGTGTGACAAAGGGCACATGTCCAACGATCATGCTCATGATGACCAAACCAATATCGGTGCCAAAATATTTTTTGGAGTGACGAGCTTTTAGAATACGACGTCGTGTTTTCTTTTTGGTGCCATCCACGCTACCATGCTTTTTTCCACCCAAATCATAAAGTTCAAATATTGAAAGGTTTACAAGATGATTGATAATTCTATCGGCAGCATCACGCAAGGTGGCAAGCCGTATATGGTTCTGTTCTGCCGTCTGGAGTCGTTGATAGTTCAAATTCGATCGCTTTGAAAATAAATGGGTGCCCTGCATGGTGCCGTTAGCTAGTATGGTCGCCTTGATGCCGAGATGATCTTTTTTAATTTTGCTTGAGCCACGTTGGGTGAGGGGTGTAAAGACGTTTATAAAACGACATTCCTGCGCAACAAAATCAAACACTTCTGAAATGGTTTTGATGTCAAGCTGATCGTAGAAGGGGTTGTCAATTTCAATATTTCGTTTGGGATAAGGCAGCGTCCATTCCCTGCGCCCATCACGGTGATGCGTGATCTTGATATACTTATTTTCGCCGTTGATTGCGCGCCGGTTAGTGCGCTCAATTAGAGGTTCAAGTAAACTTTCCAATTCAGCCAGTGTGTCGTCAATGGGGCGCAACAAAATGGGGTTGTTGAGGTCTTTTAAAATTTTCTTTTCTTCCTTCTTCCAGTTGGGATGGATGTTCACTTGTGCCTCAAAGCTTTTATAACCCACCGAACTATTCACGTAGATCTGATTTGATCGGATGTTTTCTCTGATCGCACGATAGATGTAAAATTCATACTGCCACGCGTTGAGGTTCTTTTTTGATCGTGATGTTTTTGTTTTTGCATCAGTAAATACACTCAGCAACGAGGAAGGTTTGATATGCGATGTGGGGATGAGGTGCTTCTGCATTGATTTGAGTGATAAACCTTGATGAAAGGTCGATTTTAGGAATTGGATGGCGTTGAAAAGAGGTTTGAGCTCATCCTTACCCTCAAAATCAATCGCCATGAATAAGGGGCGCAGGTTGATCAAAATAGCCTGGTGATTGTTGCGATGATAATCCCATGTGAGTGTCTGCTCTTGGTGTTTTTTGTCCTCTTCGCCATGCAACAGTTTGCTGCTGATGGTCACGATGTTTTTTTCAGGCATCACTTTAAAGGCCCGTTTTCTGATTAATTCGCCAGATTGTTTTTTAATTTTTTTATCGGTAAATATTTCCATGAGCTTTCCAATGGATTTGTGATGTTGTTCTAAAGGACTCGTCATCGTCGCTAATTCATTTTTCGCATAATTTTTAGCATCACTGTGATATTTATCCACGTAATAAATGAATCCCTGTATGAGATTACTGCTCAATCGCTCGTATCGGCCATGCACATAGCAAACCAGGTAAAGAAAGGACAGTTCCTGTGGAATGCTTTTCAGCCGAGCCACGCGATACAGTTTTGCGAGATCCGAATAATGTTCAATCATACGACGTGACAAGCCAAGTTTGGGTAATATTTTTTTTGAAAACGTATAGATGGTTTTGCACAGGACGAGCTTGGTTATTTCGCTCGTCATTTCTTTAGTCTGAAAACTTTTGGCATCCAGTTTAAGTTCAGTGATCCGATAAAACCCCTCGTCTTGCGAAAATAGATGCTTGAGTGATTGGCGAACACGTTGAGTAAGATGCTGTTTCATCCCTTGGATCAGGCGACGCTCTTCTGCTTTCAAGGCGGCACCCATTCTATCCTGTAGCTTAGAATATCCAGGCAATACTATTTTTTGACGTTCTAATTCATGAATGACTTCACGAAAAATGTCTGTCACGTTAGGAGTCATCTTTGCAACATGCCCTGCTTTTTCTGCAACAATCTTCTCGGCGCACCTCACGTTATCCTGATAGCCCATCCACTGCAGGATTTGACGTTTCAGGCAACCTTGTACTCTGCGCGACGGCAGCAGGTGTGGTCTCTGATCATAAGGCAGGTAATGCTTCATAATAAATTTCACATCATCGTTGACCTGACCATAGTTGAGATTAAAAAATTGATGCCTTGCTTTAAAATAACCGTATTGCAAAATAAACCAGAGCTTGGCCGAAGTATTTTTGCCATTGGTCTTCAGGATGTTGAGTGAGCACAATACGTCATCGGGTAATAAAAAATAGTGACTGCGCTCAGTGACATTAAATTGAGGTGCGGCATAAAGCTCATCGATTTCATCCTGGCTTAGGATCTGCAACCGCTGGTTTATTTTCGGAGTGTTCTCGTTCATTTTTTTCTTCATTCTTTTTTTCTGTGTGATGGTGATGAAGCATGATGCTGGCGGCATTCTGATCGAAGCGTTTGCCCTCATCGATGTAGCCCAGTACCGTCCCTTCATGTCGCCAACGGCCATGACGCATGATGGAACCCAAGGGCGCACCTTTTTTGCTGGCCTCTGTGGCAAATCCACGCCTCAAACTGTGACTGCTGTAGGTTTCAGGATCAGGCAACCCACAGGCCATGGCCGTTGATTTCAAGATCACATTCACCTGATGCGGCTTGATCGCGGCCTTTAAAATTCGTCCACCGGAGGTGATCTGCCGGAAAACAAAAGCCACTTCCTGACCAGAGCGTTCACGCCACTGCGTAAGCGCTAAAATCGGGCAAAGCAACAGATCAGGGCTGCTTGGGATCGCACAGACTTGGCCTTCATCACCCTGATCGGTC
>JAKBCM010000146.1 GCA_021807845.1 Pseudomonadota bacterium | reverse complement strand
GCGTCAGTAAAATCTGTGAATCAACCGCTTTACTATGTGATTCTAATAATTGTTTCAAGTCCGAGTCATCCAATACTTTTTCAGCGACTAAAATGAAATCTAACGTCTTTGAGGTCAACATAGGATGCTGCAGGATGGCATCACGAACTGATTTGGTTGCGTTTGGATGAAAATAGATGTCGGGGAAAATAGAATCATCTGTTGCTATCTGTATCAGATGTAACAATTGAGCTTCAGAGAGGTTAGGATTCTGAGCCAGCGCCCTCAAAACACGTTGAGTTAAATCTGTGCGCTTTAATAGACGATTCAGTTGTTCCTCAAGTTTGCATTTTTGCGCTAATCGTACCAAAGTGCTCTCATGAATTGGCGTAGGTAACTGAAGCACAGCCGTCAGACATGCATCATCACAGCATGAATTATGAGTAATGCTATTGATCGTATCCGCTGCAATCGGTTGCATGGATAAAAGTGCTAAGAGCAAAGCAGGTGTTCTGGCTTCTCTACATAATATTTCTACATGAGCATGAATCACTGGCCTGAAATCAAAACCACGCACACCACTCAAACCCTTTAATAATTCCACATCTAGGAGTCCAAGCGCATTCCATTCATCTAGAGTCTTTGGCACACCCATCGGAGGTTTCTGATACCCATGCAGTGCGTAGAAATCGTTAAGAGACATCCCAAAACATTGGTTAAATGCATGCCCCGCATTCACATTTGATTCCATCTTTTGTAAAAAGTTGCCTGACATATCAGCAAGGCATTGAGCCATTTCTCGTAAACCATTCAAATATTGTAAATGGGTATTCACAAAGCCTAAGCTATTGACTGGTAAGCCAAACTTAGATTGCAAGTCTCTCACATGCTTGATAGGCGTTTTCGTGGTATTTAAAAATTGAAACGCTTGTGCCACTTTTTTATATTCAGTGATCTGCATTGGCATTGATTTCGGCAACACACTTTTCCAATCGAAGTTTGTGAGATCGACAAATGGATGGCTGGCAATGTAGGCAAATCCTTCCGTGTTATTCTGCGTTAACAATACCTGCAACTGTTGATATCCCAATGAACTTCCATGTCTATATGGAAGCAATTTATCCTTAAATAGATCAAGCTTTTCACCCGTTTGTTCTCTTAACCAAGTCAAAGGAACCTCTTGATTGGCTAACCCAAGCAGGTTACCACTGAAAAAGTGCACTTGCTCTCGCAAAGACTGGTATTTTGAATCTTCAAGTATCCTATCTGGTCTATCTCCGACAGTGACCGTGTCTCCTAAAGTAGATAACCAACTATTCCTCATCCCCTTGATTTCCACAGCCATTTGTTGCGCTTCCTCTGGGGTGACTAACATCGCATGAAGCTCTCCATTGGGCCAAATGGAGTACCAAACCAAAAATGCTGGCTTTAAAAATACCCCAATGTACTCTTGTTGCCTAACATAAGTGTTTGCATAATTTTTGCTTGCAGAAAGCTGTTCAGAAAATAAATTGACTGTTTTTCCCCCAGGAGAGCTGAACATTGCATTGAGTGATAAAGCGACTCGACTCAAGGCTAGGTCTGTTCTTGGCAAACTAGACCAAGCCATTGGTTGCACTTCAACTAAGCGTGTGTCATAACAATCTTTAAGCTCTATGGTTTCAGTTTCAACTTCTTTTTGTACTTCTTTTTGAACCTCAACTTCTAACGCTTCCGCTTCATCTGGGCCATCGTATTCTGGCAAGCAATTGGGAAGGGCATCATCAATGATATCTTGTAACGCCGCTGTCATCTGCATGACTTCATCAGCACTCGGCGAGCGCTTTGCATTTTTCAATCCCTCTTGCCAACAACTTAACAGTTGATTTTTGATGCGGGTAAAAATAGCAGACATCGCTTGTGCTTTATTAGTAGCCCCATAGAGGGCATAGAGATCATGAGAGGGGATATCCACAAAAAATGTCTTAAGTGCTTGCATCAATGCTCTTTTAGCATGCGGATCATGCGAGGGAACATCTTGAATGAGTGACAGGGATTGGCGTCTGATGATGTTGGTCATCTTGGCTTTTGCCGCAAAGAAGTTATCCATTTTTAATTCTTTTTGGTCATTTTCCATCAGTTTTTTGATCAATTGCTCACGACTCAGATGTTTCAATCGTTTGGGCACCACCAGCTCTAACGTGTGGCCTTGACTCAACTTTCGCATCCTAGAGCTGCCTTGCAAATAAGCCGTTGATGAAATTTTGTCATCGACGAGGACCAGCGCATGTGCATGATCGGCTTGATTCAGATCAGTCCCTGTGATCCGCGCTTGATCATAATAGCTAAATCGTTCATTAGGCTTGGAGTTCAGTAATCTATCTAACTCATCTGCATCACTGGTACCAATGACTATCGGATGATTCGGTTTATTCACTTGAATGGCACACAATACTTGATCATCATTAAAATAAAGCACTTGCTTTAAAGGCTGACTGAAATGAGTAGGATGTTGACGGATAAACGCCGCAATCTCTTGAGCGACTGCAAAATTACTAACCCCTTGGAAAGCAGCCCTAATATCAATGATGGCTCTTGTTTCGCCCCCTCCCTTAGACTGGGTTAATATATCATTCACAAATTGTGTTGCATGTTCATAGTCACAACTTGAAATGGGTGTGTTTTTATCATTGATGACTTCAATAACATAACCATCTGTGCCAAGCGATGAGGTATTATCGTAATGGAGTCGTTGATGAATCGTAGATTGCTTAGGCGGGGTTCCAGATAGACCTTGAACGCTGCGATAAAGATCAACATGATTAAATGCATCACTATGAATGATGGCGCCATCATGTTGAATTTGCTTCAAGCACTTTTGCTTCAAAATATAAGAGATGAGCGTTCGATTAAATTGAAATTTCTTGTGGAGATTTGTCATTTCTCTATCATCGTCCACTTTCAATTCGCTCAAACGGATAGCACCTCCCACTTGCAAGGAAAATCCTTGCGCAGTGGGCGTGTCCTCAATATGTTTCAATTTTTTGTCTTGGAAGAGTTCATACATGGCCGCAGCTTGCCATTCAGCTATTTGCTCTTGTAAGAGTTCTTTACTCAATCCTTTAATCAACATCCGTTGAATCGAATAATTGATGGACTCCAGTTCGTTGCCAAAACGGCTGCGTTCATTGGGTACGTTATTGGCTGCATAGGGAATGGCAAGCGTTTGTTCAATAGGACTCGCCTCTTTGCGTTTTGATGTGCCATATTTTTCATCAATACGTCGGGTGAGCGTTTGTTTCAGCGTGACATTGATTTCTTGTTTAAAAAAGGCAAGCGATGCTTTGTCTTCGACACTGGCGTGAATGACGGCAGATCG
>JAKBCM010000017.1 GCA_021807845.1 Pseudomonadota bacterium | reverse complement strand
CTTATGCATGCTATTATACTTTAAAAAGGGGGGTACCTTCAGGCTGGATGCATTCTTGTAAAGGATTACAATGAACAATGATAGCACTTGCTTCTAATGAATCGGTCAACCGTTCTATCTCTGCAAGTGGGGTTGTGATCAATTGGGCTATCCCCAAATTACTAAACAAGCAAACATCTGGATGATTTTTTCGTAAGGGTTGCCACTCAAAAGCGGCATTTTTATCGGTTAATTCTCTACGCTGGGAACCCACTCCCATAGACCATCCTGTTTCACTGCATGCTGCCATCAAATGCCGATTGATATGGATGGCATCATGATGTCCGGCGGTCATTGAGCTGATCATAAAAGGCGTGCTGACAGATGAACCAAACCGAGTCCCTTCGATAGAAATCTCTTCAAAATTAATGTCAGGCAGTGCCTCATGAACTAATGTAATGCTATCAAATCGATTAAACTCTCGAGCTTGATTGGCTTCTACTAACGCGAGTTCAATGTGATCTTGCTTGCGTTTTTCAAATTGACTGTAATCAGATGACATCATCTTCCTGTTGTACATTTCAAGTCACTGCTCGTCAGAGCTAAAAATGTTTTAAATTTTACCACAATCCTGCTACAGCCACCATATTTTTTGCTGTACTGTAGGTTTCGTATTATCCTAAGGTATTTTGTGAGATGATAGCAATGATGACCCAAACTCAGACAACAGCACATTTCGTTTTTGATAAATCCAAGGATCAGTATCTTTGTGAAGGCAACTGGTCTATTCAATGTCTGAGTAAACTCCTCCAAAATTTCAAACAAACGTCTTTGCCAAAGTCTAAAACATTAACCATCAGTGGTGCTCATCTCACTCATTTTGATAGTGCCGGTGCTTTGATATTGATAAAGTGCATCCATCTATTAAAAAAACATAAAAACCAAGTTGAATTGGTAGATTTCAAACATCAACATCATAATTTGTTTTCATTGATTGAAAGCAAACAAGATGCTTTAAAATATGCCCCTCCCATACACAAAAAAAATGGTTTTTTGTATTTTATTGGTAAAGAATCTATCTTCAAAATAGGTCAAATGAATGGATTGATCCGCTTAATAGGTGAGTTAAGTGATAAATTATTTGCGGCCTTTGCCAACTGGCGTCGGTTTCAATTTGCGAGCATTGTTTCTATCATCAATTCTGCAGGCATCCAAGCATTACCTATCGTGGGTTTACTTTCTTTTCTGATAGGGGTGGTCCTGGCTTATCAACTTGGTGTTCAGTTAGAAACCTATGGTGCTAATATTTTTATTGCTTATTTATCTGGTATGGCCATTTTTCGCGAGTTTGCTCCCTTAATTACTGCTATCATTGTTGCCGGGCGCACCAGTTCTTCCTTTACAGCGCAAATTGGCAGCATGAAAATCAATGAAGAAATCGATGCTCTCAGTACGATGGGACTTTCGGCCATTGAGCTATTAGTTATGCCTAAAGTGTTGGGTTTATTGTTTGTTTTTCCACTCTTAATTTTCTGGTCAGATGCGTTTAACATCTTAGGTGCGATGATCATGTCCAAATACATGTTACACGTCAGTTATACTGATTATTTATCGCGTTTACAGGAAACGGTAGGATTCAAACAAATGATGCTAGGGATTTATAAAGCACCAGCATTTGCCATATTGATTGCACTTGTGGGATGCTTTCAAGGGTTTCGCGTGGAATTAAATGCCGATAGTGTAGGTAGTCAAACCACAAAAAGCGTTGTGCAAGCTTTATTTTTAATTATCATTGCAGATGCATTTTTTTCCGTTTTATACAGTTGGTTAGATCTCTGAATGAACGATACTGTCATCGAAATCAAAGGGTTAAAAAATTACTTAGGGGGACAATGGGTTCACTCTGATATTAACCTTTCCGTAAAAAGAGGCGAAATTCTAGCGATCATTGGTGGTAGCGGCAGCGGTAAGACCACTATCTTACGAAGTATTCTGATGTTACAAAAACCAACGGCTGGGTTCATCCGAGTTTTTGATAAAGATATTGGAACATGCAATGAAGAAAGTGCCAATGCGCTGCGCAAGCGATGGGGGATGTTATTCCAGCATAGCGCCCTTTTTTCAGCCATGACGGTTTTAGAAAACATCATTTTTCCTATCAAAGAACTGACGACCCTAGACCCACAACTGATGCAAGATATCGCCATGCTCAAATTGAATCTCGTGGGCCTCCCAAAAGAAGCGGCAGCTAAACTCCCTTCTGAATTAAGCGGAGGTATGCAAAGACGAGCTGCCGCTGCGAGAGCAATTGCGATGGATCCTGAATTATTGTTTCTTGATGAACCGACGAGTGGGCTTGATCCGAAAAGTGCTAGACAATTTGATGATCTTGTTGTTTTTTTACGCGATGCACTCAATTTGACTGTGATCATTGTTAGTCATGATATTGAATCGATGAAACGGTGTACAGATCGAGTGGCTTTTATTGGAGATGGTAAGATTTTAGGATTACAACCTATTCATGAATTAATGAAAAATCAACATCCTTTGATTGTCGAGTATTTCAGTCAATTTTAAACGAACCACACTTTTTGCTAACAGTTGGAGATTTAATGCATTTGTCGCTTATAGAAGACTGTTGGTGGAGGATTTAGGCTGATATACTTGATGCCCTAGAATCGTCAAAATGTGCTGAGAAGAGTGCATGTTGAAGGTTCTTTGGTATAGAGGATATATACGGGGAGCATATGGTTTGGAATCGAAAACCAATTTTACAATGGTAGGATTAACTGTCATCATTCTTATCACGGGTCTATTGACTGCGGCCTTATGGCTCTCTTTCGGGTTTGATAGAAAAAAATATGATATCTATACCATCTATGCTGATGAGGCAGTATCGGGTCTTAGTGATGATTCTATTGTCAAATATAATGGGGTCAAAGTGGGTATGGTCAATAAAATTGAACTCAATCAATTTGATCCCCAAGAGGTCAAAATTGAAATTAAGATTGAAGAAGGTACACCGATAACCACAACCACACAGGCCACCTTGATCAATCAAGGGATCACCGGAACCACTTATTTGGGATTATCTGCCACCTCTCCGTCATTGTCTCCATTGCAAAAAACACCAGGCGAACCTTATCCTGTTATTCCATATAAGCAGTCCTTCTTAAGTCAGTTAGAAAAAAACTTAACCGATCTCAGCCTTGGGATCAAACGTGTGTTTGACAAAGAAAATGCAGAAGCTATCAAACATACGTTGATAAACGTGCAAAAAGTAAGCGAGGTAGTCGCCAAAAATAATGCCAACATTAATAAAAGCCTCAAAGAACTGCCACAATTAATCAGCAGTCTTGAAGCCAGTGTTGGTAGGTTTAGTGATATGTCACGCAATATGTCTAATGCTGGAAAACATGTTAGTATCGCCATGAGTGCGGGTAAAAACGCCATAGACAAGATATCGCAACAAACCGTACCCCCTATCGTATTGTTAATCAACCGCTTAGATTCGATTGCCGCAAATCTTGAAGTTGTGAGCTCCGAAATGCGTCAGAATCCTGCTGTTGTTATTCGTGGTACGACTCCACCTAAACCTGGACCGGGAGAATAACTGTGAATCGAACTGTATCAACCTATGCGATTAAGGTTGCCTTTTGTCTTTTGTTCACAGTATGGAGTTTAGTGGCTTGTACGCCTGTTAAAATGCCCGTGAGTAAACAATATGAATTAGATGCTTTCAGCGCACTTACAAGACCCTATAAACATTCAAAAATATCGATTTTGGTTTCGCAGCCAGAGGCCATGGCAGGTAATCAAACAGAACAAATGCACTATGTTCAACACCCCTATGAGTTAAGTTCTTTTGTACATAATACATGGATTAGTGCTCCAGCCAATATGCTCTATCCTTTGATAGTGCAAAGCTTACAAAAAACGGGATATTTTCATGCGGTGGCCTCAGGCCCCTACACAGATAGAGCCGATTATCGCTTAGATGCTCAATTGATTACTTTGTATCAAGATTTTACGAAAAGGCCGAGTGTTGTCGTTTTTGTTGCCAAAATCATGCTCACACATATCGAAGATAATCGTCTTATTTCTTCACAGATCATCACCGAGAAAGTGGCTTGTTCTAGCGATACACCCTATGGTGGTGTCTTAGCTGCTAATAAAGCCACCGCTCAATTCACAGCAACCTTATCCCAATTTGTTGTCACTCATATCAGCCAGGATAAGCCGCTGGCTTATTTGAAAAAAAATCAAATTCTTTTAAGTAATAGCCAAAATTTAAAAACAATTGTACAATGAGCCGCCATTAGAGGCCACATGATTCATCAATAAAAATAAATAGGAGAACCCGAATGAACGCCAGATCTTTTCTAAAATTAGGACTAGTCGCTGCAAGTGTTATATTGTTTGCATCGTGCTCTAAAACACCGGGTAGTGCTGATGGCACAGAAAATGGTGGCGCTATGGCACATGGCTTAGGACGTCTAACGCACTTTGCAGGACAAGAAGAAGGTGAAATGTATACAACAGAAGCACCACACAATCAAGTGTACTTATTTACTTATGATGATAGCACTTTGGCGGCGAAATATGTCCCATCTGTAAATGCACAAGCGGACTATTTAAAATCACACCCAGGTGCTCGAATCCTTGTTGCTGGTAATACCGATGAACGCGGCAGCCGCGAATACAACATCGCTTTGGGCGAGCGTCGAGCCAATTCGGTCGCAGAATTAATGCGTATGGCAGGGATAGGTCACAATCAAATGAGAGTGGTGAGTTACGGCAAAGAGCGTCCTATCAATTTTGGACATGATGAAGCGTCTCATGCTCAAAATCGTCGAGTTGAATTAACCTATGAGGCAACCCAATGAATCAATCCCTTCGTTCCTTAATAGCGGTATGTATTTTTGCATCTATACTGCCCTGCAATGTTTTTGCTGAAGCTCCGGTAGTGGATGAAAGCGAAAATTATGCACTTCTAGATGAACAACAGGCCATCTCTACAAGGCCTGTTGCTAGAGAACAAAGGGATGATGACAGTCTTCATGATGAAGAAGCTTTTGCCAACGATAGCCAAGACATAAGTACTCATAACAAAAACCAAAATGCTATTCTTTTAGATAAGATCCAAGGTCTCCAACAAGACATTCAAGAATTACGTGGCCAACTAGAAGTACAAGCCCATGATTTAAAATTACTACAACAGCAACAATTAGCATTTTATAAAGACTTAGATGCGCGATTACGTCATGAGCCCAGTAAGGTCGCAAACAATACCCCAAGCACGGAGCTCTCGCTCGGTCAAAGTGATGCGCCTCAAAAGCCAGCAGCAGAACTAGATAAACCACAGGTAACGCCTGTAGTGGTTGACAACTTATCTAATCTTCCCAGAAGAGTGAATCCGGCTGACGAACAAATCAGTTATCTTGCAGCCTACGAATTGGTCAAAAACAAGAAATATGATGATGCGTTGACTGCTATGTTAGCATTTGTATCTAAATATCCAAAAGGTGGATATACTGCTAATGCCCAGTATTGGCTTGGAGAGCTTTATATGGTCAAGAAAAATTATCCAGAAGCACTTCTTCATTTTGATGTGGTCTTACAACAGTTTCCATCTTCCAGCAAAACCGCTGCGAGCATGTTGAAAATGGGCTATGCGTATGCTTTATCTGGTAAAAAAGAAGAAGCCATCAAACGATTGCAGCAAGTGATTCAAACGTATCCAGATACAAATACGGCTCAGCTTGCAAAAGCAAAATTGGATTTGTTACGTAGTTAGGAATCCTGTTTTAAGATGAAACCAATACGAGAACAACTGCGCATTACTGAAATTTTCCACTCGCTGCAAGGAGAGTCGGTTTCTGTGGGCTTGCCGACTGTTTTCATACGATTGACAGGATGCCCTTTACGTTGTCAGTACTGTGATACTGCTTATGCATTTAAAGGCGGTACTTTGATGACGATAGATTCTATCCTAGAGCAGGTTTTATCCTATGAGTGCCATCATGTATGTGTCACTGGTGGAGAACCCCTTGCACAACCCGCTTGTAGCCTATTGTTGGAAGAATTATGTCGGCTGGGGCTTTTTGTATCCCTAGAAACAAGTGGTGCTCTCAATGTGTCTTCAGTAGATAAACGCGTCATGATAGTCATGGATTTGAAAACCCCAGGTTCTCTTGAGCAAGAAAAAAACATGTTATCAAATATCAATCATCTTAAAAAAACCGATCAAATCAAATTTGTCCTATGTCATCGTGATGATTATCTATGGGCATGTCAGATGCTCCAAGATCATCATCTGACAAAACGAACACAGGTTCTTTTCTCACCAAGTTTTGGACAATTGAATCCAACATTGTTAGCGAATTGGATTATACAAGATCGATTGGACGTTCGCTTCCAACTACAACTACATAAAATATTGTGGAATGATCTCAGAGGTCACTAAAATATAAAGGAGTATATGACATGCAATGGTTTGCTCAAGCCCCATCTAATATCGCTTTGATCAAATATATGGGTAAAAAAGATGTAGAAAACAATATCCCGATTAATCCATCCTTGTCTTACACTCTGAATAATTTGCTAAGCAGTGTTGTATTAGAAAAGTATGCAGGGAAAAAAGACAGATGGGAACCACTTGAAATGCCCGGAGCCCTGCCTTTTCAATTATCTACAAGTGCTCAAGAGCGTTTTCTGAAACATTTGGCACATCTCAAAGCACTGGTCGATTATTCTGGAGTATTTATTGTTCGTTCTTGTAATAACTTTCCTCTCGGTAGTGGTCTCGCAAGTTCCGCTTCAAGTTTTGCTGCCCTCACCAAATGTGCAACTATGGCATTATCTGAACTCACCCAAACGCCACTACCTTCAGTCGAAACTCAAGCAGAATTAAGCCGGTTGGGTTCAGGATCATCTTGTCGTTCCTTTTTTTCACCTTGGGCATTATGGGAAGAGGAAACCGTTCATGCCATTGATTTGCCTTACACCCAGTTGATCCATCAAGTGATAGTGATTAGTCATAGAGAAAAAGAGGTTCCATCGAGTACAGCTCATCTTCGAATATTGACCAGTCCTGGATATGCCACAAGGAGTATCAGAGCCAAACAAAATTTAAAATCACTCCTTCATGAGCTGGAAGCTCGAGATTGGACAAGTGCTTATAAAACTTGTTGGCGAGAATTTCAGGATTTGCATTCATTGTTTTCAACCTGTTCGGAACCATTCTCTTACATGACTGAAACCGGAAAAACGGCCTTAAACGATTTACAAGATCTATGGCAAAGAGAGGGGGATGGTCCAATTGTCACTATGGATGCAGGCCCGAATATTCATATCCTCTACCGTCCAGATCAAGCTGACCAAGCACTCAGATTTAAAAAAGATTATTTAGTAGGAAATTATGATGTTTTATGATTTTGAAACAACCACCCATGGCAAATGGATATTGGTTGGAGAGCATGCAGTGATCAGAGGTCATGGTGCAATTGTCTTTCCAATCAACGAAAAAAAATTAACCTTATCTTATCAACGCTCCTCTTCTGAATTAAGTGCAAACTACGAAGGAAAGAGTGGAGAGGACACGCATCTATTATTTTGGAGTGTACTTGAACAAGGCATGCAACTGTTGGGTCGTTCATTAAATAGTCTTTATGGTCATTTTACTTTATACACGGATATTCCTGTAGGCGTTGGTATGGGCGCCTCTGCTGCTTTATGTGTGGCGATGTCTCGTTGGTTTTCTGCGCAAAATATGCTTAGCGACTCGAAGATTCATCATTTTGCAAGAGAGCTAGAAAACTTGTTTCATGGCCAAAAAAGCAGTGGGTTAGATATTGCAGGGGTTTCAGCATCTTCCGGAATGTATTTTGAACAAGGCGTTTGTACCCCCATTAAACAAACCTGGGAGCCGATGTGGTTTTTATCTTCCTGCGGACAAATAGGGATCACTTCTCACTGTATCCACCAGGTACAGTCTTTATGGGAAAAAAATCCAACTCATGCTCAAAACATAGATGATAGAATGGCACAATGTACTCATTTGGCACGCCTTGCTATTGAGGAACATCGCATTGACGCGAAAAAAAATCTTGCTGAAGCTTTGAACACAGCCGCTGATTGCTTTAGAGAATGGGGGTTAGTCAGTGAGAGTTTACAACGACATATGGACGAACTAAGAGAAGCAGGAGCCATTGCTGTCAAACCCACAGGATCTGGTGGTGGGGGGTATGTTGTCAGTTTATGGGAAGCAACTCCCCCCAAATTACCTATAGAATTCATTGCATGTTGACGGATATGGTCCATGCTCAGCGCAAGTAAGTTCCTCTACTCGACGAACTGATAGTACACTTCACCATCTTTGACCATCCCCAACTCATAACGCGCTTGTTCTTCGAGGGCTTGTTCGCCTGATTTAAGCTCCATAATATCCGCTTCAACAGCAAGATTTCGAGCGGCAAGCTTTTTATTTTCTTGTTCTTCTGCGGATAATTTATGTTCCAGATGAAGCCACTGCATGACGCTGCCGTCCCCTAACCATAATTTATATTGCAAGCCTATTAAGACGAGTAATAAAACAACAAAGATTGGGCGCATGATGGACTCAATAATGGAAGTTATTTACGATTCTACAGTATCCTTTCATGACAATCGACCATAGCTTGTAAAGGACTGCGAGAATATTTTCCATCTTCCTGCTTTATCTCGAACAACGCAAAGGCTCTGATCTGATGGAGATGTCTCGCAAAGCTTCTCATGACACGCCCTAAGGACGGACCTCAAAAACAGTCGTTCGATATGGGAAACAATTCCATTCTGTTTTCACGCCATTGATAATGATACTAATCTCAGAAATTTGTTCGAATAGTCCAGAAGGGGCCCTATTTAGGAAACATATCTTGTTGATACCATCCATTGTAATGTACAAGTTTGTCGTTCCAGGAGGTATAACCAAATTGGTTGGCAAGTAATAAATATCATTTTGGTATTCTAATGGAACTGTCTCTCCTTGAATGAGGATGATTGCGCCCGAAGATTCAATACAGATGAGCATTAACAATAACAATAGTGTTGTTTTCATGAATACCGTCCTTTGAAATGAATAATATGCTATATATTGATAGTCCATATCATGGTTGCATATATTTTTCACTGATATGCTATATTTTAGTTCATACAAATCACAAGGAGTGTGTTTAAGATGAACGTTACTGAAAAAATCATTCATGCGCATCTTATTTCAGGGACCATGAGCCCTGGAGAAGAAATTGTAATCAAAATAGATCAAACGTTATGTCAGGATGCCACGGGAACGCTAGTGATGCTTGAGCTGGAAGAGATGGCGTTGGAGCGTGCAAAACCATCTATAGCAGTACAGTACGTGGATCATAATTTAATTCAAGTAGACAATAAAAATCCAGATGATCATCTATTTCTTGAAAGTGCCGCTAAACGGTTTGGATTGTACTTTAGTAGACCTGGTAATGGAATTAGCCATGCGGTACATATGCAAAATTTTGGTAAACCAGGAGCGACTTTAACGGGCTCTGATAGTCATACGTGTGCTGCAGGTTCATTGGCTATGTTGGCTATAGGCTCAGGAGGGCTTGAGGTTGCTATGGCGATTGCGGGTTATCCTCTTTACATCAAAATGCCCAAAGTGTTTGGCATCAAATTAACTGGGCAATTATCCGACTGGGTGAGTGCTAAGGATGTGATTCTAGAGATGTTACGAAGGTATGATGTAAAAGGTGGGGTGGGCTATATTCTAGAGTATTATGGAGAGGGCGTGACACATTTAAGTCTGATGGACCGTCATGTTATTGCCAACATGGGTGCAGAACTTGGCGCTACAACAACTGTCTTTCCTTCCGATGAGAAAACACGTGCTTTCTTAAAAGATCACGGGCGTGAACAAGATTGGGTTGAAATATATGCAGATGAAGGGGCAATGTATGATAAATATGATGAAATTGACTTGCGTAAAGTTGAACCGTTGATTGCTAAACCCGGAAGTCCTGGCAATGTTGTACGCGTTCAGGATCTTGCGGGAGAGAAGATTCATCAAGCCTACATTGGATCATCAGCCAATCCTGGATATCGAGATTATGCAATAGTCGCTGAAATAGTTAAAAATCGTACTGTGAAATCACATGTTTCATTAGACGTGAATCCAAGCTCACGAACAACGTTGGAAGAGTTGGTACGAGATGGACACTTGGGTCACTTGATTCATGCCGGAGCCCGTATTCATCAGGCGGGTTGTAATGGTTGTATTGGAATGGGGCAAGCTCCCGCAACCGATACGAATAGTCTACGGACGGTTCCTCGTAATTTCTCCGGGCGATCTGGCACACAGGATGACAGGGTATTTTTATGTAGCCCTGAAACAGCCGCAGCTTCTGCTTTAATGGGGGAAATTACGGATCCACGCACACTGGATTTTGAATACCCGAAGATAGAGCTTTCAAAAAAGAGCATCATTAATTCCGCATGCATTGACTCGCCATTACCTTTAAAACTAGCTAAGAATGTTAAATTAGTGAAAGGTCCCAATATTGTTTCATTATCGCCATTATCGGCTTTACCAAAACACTTAGAATTATCTGTATTATTAAAAGTGGGGGATCATATTTCCACGGATGATATATTGCCCGCAGGGGCTGAAATTCTGCCTTATCGCAGCAACATCCCTAAAATCAGTGAATTTGTTTATACCCATCATGATCCTGAATATGCAAAAGAAGCAAAAAAACGCAAACAAGATCACGCCATTATTGCAGGCGAGAATTATGGTCAAGGCTCCAGTCGAGAGCATGCTGCATTAGCACCACGTTATCTTGGCTTATGTGTGGTTATTGCTAAGAGTTTTGCCCGAATTCATTGGCAAAATTTGATAAATTTTGGCGTTTTACCACTGGTATTTAAAAATAAAAAAGATTACTCATCGATTAAAAAGCTAGATAAAATCCAGATCAAAGGTTTGCCAAAGGTATTAAACAATACTACGTTTGAAATCAAGATCAATGACCGAACGATAGAAGTTGAACATACCTTATCTGAACGACAAAAAGAGATTCTTCTGTTGGGTGGATTAATCAATTGGGTGAAAAAAAATCCAGCCTGATCAATAAGAGCAGGCTTTACTTCAGCGAAGCCGTAGCCTCGGATGTGTTGCTGATTCTGTTGCAATAGGTCTTCGAATATCCAGATAAAGGGTTGAAATATTTGATATTCCTAGGTCCTTAAGTCTCTGATGATCTTCACAGATTCTACTTTCATAAGTAATTTTTTGGTACCGAGGATCTAAGTTAATTTTATCATCGATTTTCTTTTTTAATTCAGAGATTTTTCTAGAGTCTATGATGGAAATGGTGAGCGTAGGAGAAAAAGAATTTTTGATAAAAACTTGTATGGGTTTTTGTTTAAAAAAGCCA
The DNA here is from genome assembly GCA_021807845.1 of Pseudomonadota bacterium. The sequence continues at coordinate 3,121 of JAKBCM010000017.1, read as the reverse complement.
CTTTGACAGCCAGTTGAACCGAGATGTTCTCTTTTCATATCATAAGCCTTTGACTTTTCCAAAATTAGACATGGTAAATGATACAAAATTTCTTGATGGCTATTCAATAGACTATATAATCTTAACTACTTGTTAGAATTAATGCTTTAACCATTGTAAGGATACCCATGTTTCAATCTGTCTTAATCATTGGACTCATGATTTTTAGTGTGTTTGCTGAAGCCGCTCTCCCAGATGATCCAATCCAGCGGTGTTTAAATGTCAGAAGACTCGTGGATTTTACCACAAGACAGAAAATGGCGGCCAAAGAACCTGGTGTGTCACGATTTAAATTTCATAAAATCAGAGCTTCAGAGCTGCCATTAGATAACCTTACGGGGCACATGGATGAAGTTGTCAAAGCTTTAAAGATTCAGATTGAAAATTGCAAAAAAAATCAGGGTGAGTTTCAGACCATGACCATCGGAGGTCATCCATTCAAACGGGAAGATTGGTGCCTGAAGACCAATCAAAAAATGCTCATGCTTGCACAAGCTGCCCATGGTGATTTTAAAAAATATATCTCAAATATTAAAACGGAATTTGATTGGTATAAAAGCGAAGGTTGGCCCGAAAATCATGCAGGATTTAAAAAAGGGGAGTTTCAATTTACTGCCTATTATGCGCCTCAAGCCGTTTTGGCCCATACCAAACAAGGTGGAGGATTTTCATATCCAATCTATAGTAATCCGGGTGTTGTGAATGTGGTTTCGGAATCTAAGAAATTTCATTTGAAAGCGCCTCTTTGTGGCATTGATCCACTGACTAAAATGGTGCGAGCTTATTGTCTAAAAAATGCCGATGGTACCTACGCGATAGCACCAGACCGAAATGAAATTGAACATGGGGCGTTAAATCCAAAATATATCATTGGTTATCTTCAAGATCCCAATGACGCCGCTTTTTTAATGCTTCAGGGCTCTGGTTCAATCATGCTTGATGGTAAATTAATGCATATCAATTACAATGGCGCCAATGGCTTGCCGCGTACCATGCTTGGCCGAGTTGTCCAATGTGCACAAGATCCAACTTGTGGCGGCAACTTGAATACCATGGAGCGTTGTGCGAAAGATCCCAAATGTCATGATGAAGCAAAGTTACGCTGTAACGTCTCTCAAAAAATCAGACACAGTGCTGCATCTGAAAGTCTGATTCGACAATATCTAGATCATCTTCAAAATCGTGATAAAGCTGATGATCTGCGAGGTCGTGATCAAAGTTTTGTGTTTTTTGCTAAAGAGGAGGGCGGGCCTTATGGTTCAGAAAATATTTCTCTCACTGCGCATGCATCCTGTGCGACTGATCATAGAGTCATTCCTATTGGCATGAATTTTATCTATCACTGCAAACAAGCTACTTCATGGTGTGTGGCTCAAGATACGGGTGGGGCTATTATCGGGGCTCATGTTGACTGCTATAAGGGGGAAGGCTATCAAGCAGGTGTTGAAGCAAACCAGATCAATCATTCAGGCTCATTATTTGTGGCGCTTCCAAAAAATGGATAAGCCTTAAGTAACAAGCCATTGGTAAATAATTAATCATATAATGCTATTTTAGGAGATTCTTGAACACATAATAATAGATTAAATACAATGCGACCTGTATATAGACGAAGTATATAGACGAAGTTTTGTATTTGTTATCACATAATGATAGAATTTTGATCTCTTTCATACCAGGCTGGGAAATGCTATGCTATTTAAGAATGCAGACACTTTGGCCAAAGAAGCAACGGCTAATCTTAAAAAACAAGAAAAAATAAAGGCTCTTAATCAATGTGTACAAGAGTTAAGGGACATGGATTTAGCCCATCATGAAACAATATCTCAGCTTAGGCATCAATTTCTAGAAAATATAGAACGAGTTCGGTTGGAAGACGAACAGAGTATGCATCGAATAAACCAGATCATCCAGCGCTTACAATTTGTAAAAAAATATTTAGCCATTAATGCTACCAGTGGTAAAGCGGAGTTACAGGTTTTAACTGAAGTATTGGATCATATTAAGCCCACTGATTTTGCTCAAGCCCTCGGCTTGACTTCAGGCCTCGTCTTATCCCTGTGTGTCATGGGTGCGGGACTGTATGGAGCAGTCAAATTAGCAATGCTTTTACATGTACTGCTCATTGTAGGAGCTCTTGGTGGGCCCGTGGGTTTGATATTCGAAGCTTTGGTGTTTGCTCTTATCCTATCGTCTGTCTGTATATTATATGGCGCATACTTGATTTCCCAGCAGCCTACAAAAAATGTACAAGCTCTAAATGATACGATAGAAGAGCTGAAAGAAGCGGTGGTTGAAAGTCTAAATAACACCCAAAAAGAACAACTATCCGATATGATATATACCCCAGTGGTGCAGAAACAGGCTTCCGACGCCATGTGTTTGATTGCTAACAAAATAGTAGAGTTAGCAGAAGACACAGATACGCTGTTTTCTAGAACTGCTGCGGATGACAAGATAGCGACTTTTAAGGTATTGAGCAAGATTCTTGCTGATGATAAGTCCAGCTATTTAGATATACGGCAAGGCTTTAATGATTGGAAAAATGGACAATGTGAGCTCCCTAATGGCTATGGGAAAAAGCCCGTTGCTGATATTCTTGCTGTACAACGCAGGGAAGGATTTTTTGCCTACTTCAATCCCAAGAAAACGGATAGTGAACAACTATGCGAAACGGTGCGGCAGGCTATAGGTGCATAATGCAGATTTGTGGTTGAGCTTAACCCACATTCGGCTCTGTTGGCCATTGCTTTATAATGCCCACGTGACGTCCTCACGATTTATTCGTGGAGTTGACCGCGTCATCGAAGGGATCTCTAGATACCGTGGACAAGCCACGGTACGTAGGCACTTTAGAAGATCTAACACAATGAATTGTCAACAGGCCATAGTACAATCGCTATGAACAAACGAGCTAAGCCTATTGACTTTATCTTGGGCATGCATGAAAATGTCGTTTTTTTGGAGGGGTTCCCGAGCGGTCAAAGGGATCAGACTGTAAATCTGACGGCTCAGCCTTCGAAGGTTCGAATCCTTCCCCCTCCACCAGTAAATTAAGTGTGAAATTATGGCGCCTACTGTA
>JAKBCM010000145.1 GCA_021807845.1 Pseudomonadota bacterium | reverse complement strand
AAACAAAAAGCCGTAGCTGAAGAAGTGGGATCATCTACCATGCCTCATAAGGTGAATCCCATTGATTTTGAAAATGCCGAAGGCAATTTAGGACTTGCCAACACGCTTTTCAGTCATTTTGCTAATAAATTAACGCAATCTCGTTTACAAAGGGATCTGTCTGACTCTACTGTTTTACGTAATTTAGGCGTTGCTTTTGCCTATTCCCTGATTGCTTATCAATCGATGGTACGAGGCAATGAGAAATTGCAAATCAATACATTGGTGCTAAAACAGGATTTAGATGACAATTGGGAAGTGTTAGCAGAAGCGATTCAAACGGTTATGCGACGGTATAACATACCAAATGCATATGAACAAATGAGAGATTTAACCAGAGGCTTGCGTGTTGATGTCGATAAGTTGCACCAGTTTATTAAATTATTAGACATCCCTGATGAAGCCAAAAAACAATTACTCTTATTGACTCCTGACAAATACACAGGCCTTGCCACACAATTGGTGAAAGCGTTTTCATGAGCACCTCGCTATCACAACAGGGTCAAACCAAAGAATTTGATGTTCTGGTGATAGGCACAGGACTTGCAGGACTTCATTATGCCATGCAGTTGTTGAGTTTACAGCCCAATCTCAACATCGCACTCTTTTCTAAAACAGACGCACTTGAATGTAATACTCGTTATGCTCAAGGTGGCATAGCTGCCGTTTTTACCAAAGAAGACTCTATAGAGTCTCATATTCAAGATACTTTGGTTGCCGGAGATGGGCTTTGTTATTTGCCAACCGTAGATAGCATCATTAAAAAAGGACCTGATGCTATCAAACAACTTCAAAGTTATCCGATTCATTTTGATAAAAACACAGATAAGCATTTTAGGTTAGCTCAAGAAGGAGGACACTCACACCGCAGAATTTTTAATTGTGGCGATCAAACAGGATTAACCACGATAGAAACACTGCTTGAATTAGCCAGACAACAGCCTCAAATTCATTTTTTTGAGCATCATATTGCAGTGAATTTGATCACACATTACCACCCTCACCGGACCAATAATCAGGGTGAAGTGTTTGGGGCCTATATCCTTGATTGTCAAAATAATCAAATTCATACTTTTTTATCCCGGTGTGTCATTTTAGCAACGGGCGGTTCTGGAAAAACGTATCGTTATACGACAAATCCTATGGTTGCCACAGGCGATGGCTTAGCAATGGCCTATCGAGCAGGAGCACGTGTGGGTAATATGGAGTTTTTTCAATTTCATCCCACCTTACTGCACCATCATTCGATCAACAATTTTCTCATTTCAGAAGCGGTACGTGGCGAAGGTGCTGTACTCAGAAATGCCGATACTGGGGCGAAATTTATGCAACATTATGCCCCTGAACAATTAGAACTTGCGACTCGAGATATTGTGTCTCGTGCTATTTTCAATGAAATTGAAAATAGCCATAGTGGATTTGTTTACCTAGATATCACTCATCAGTCAAAATCGTTTTTAAAAAAGCGATTTCCCAAAATTTATCAAACGTTGTTATCCATTGGCATTGAAATGAGTCAAGATTTAATACCTGTTGTTCCTGCAGCTCATTATCAATGTGGCGGTGTGCTGACGGACATTGATGGCCGGACGGATCTGAAGCGCTTATATGCCATTGGAGAAGTTGCATTTACAGGATTACATGGAGCCAACCGTTTAGCCAGCAACTCTCTGTTGGAAGCTGTCGTGGTTGCATCCAATGCTGCTCACTCAAGCCTTAAAGACCTAAACTCTCACTGGAAGCCTTTAGATAACATTCCTAATTGGAGCTCTCCAGGAGAGGTAAACAATCGGCGCGCGAGTCAAATCAATGCCCATTGGCGAAGTTTGCGTGGTGAAATGACTTCCTATGCGGGCATCGTTCGTACGGAAGCAGGACTACAGGATCTGCTACAATTAATCATAAAGAGAAACAAAATTATTGAAGAATATTACTGGAAACATTGTATCACACGTGATTTTATTGAATTACGGAATATCATTCTTAATGCAGAATTGATTGTACGAGCAGCCCTTTCCAGAAGAGAATCCAGAGGTGGTCATTTTCGTGAAGATTTTCCTCATAAAAATAGAGAAGCACAAGAAAGCATCTCTCGGCTGAACTCACCTCAAAACCCATTTATTTAACGTTAAGGTGTTTCCTTTGTTTAAAACAGACACACAATATCAACCGAAAAAGACTCAAATGCACATCACCAATGACATGAGCATTTGTCAAAGCGACTATCCCCTGGATTGGTATCAAGAGGAGTTTATCCCTTACGCCGAAGAATACCTCGCCCTACCTGATAGAAAATTAACCACCATTCTCAAGTGGATGACCCCCTATATCAAAAAGGCACAAGATCATTTTGGTGATCAATTATTATTACTCGCCCATTATTATATGGGCGGAGATATTGTTCGTTTGATAGAACAATTTGGGGGACAGATTGGTGACTCTTATCAATTGGCCCTTATGGCCGCTCATCATCCTGAAAAATCAGTGATTATTGAATCCGCTGTTCATTTTATGGCCGAATCAATCAGCATTTTGGCCAATCCTCATCAACACGTCTATATCACCAACCCAAAATCTGGCTGTACCATGGAAATGTTGGCTAAAGATTTCATGGTCGAGCCCGCTTTTATCGATCTCAATGAGCGCTATGGCGCTGAAAACATTTTACCAGTCTGTTACATGAATACTTCTGGCCGATTAAAAGCCATGACTGGCGCGCAAGGAGGTGCTGTCTGTACCAGTTCTAATGTTAAGAAGATTTTTCAATGGGCACAACATCAAAAAAAGAAAATTCTATTTATCCCAGATCAACACATGGGTGAGAATGTAGCCTATTGGCTGGGGATTAAAAACATTGCTTATTGGCCATCAGGTTCACAAGGGGCACAATATTCTCTAAAAGCCCAGGATAATACAACTATACAAACATTTGATGATGCTGAACTCATTCTATTTGCAAGCCATTGTGCTGTTCATACCTATTATCAACCTTATATGTGCGACTTCTGGCAAAGTAAAGGATATACAACGATTGTTCATCCCGAATGTAAAAATGAAGTGGTCCGAGTGGCAGAACACTCTGGATCAACTGCATTTATTTGGGATTACGTGATACATGATAGAGCAGGCACCAAACGATATGCCATTGGCACAGAAAATCATATGGTTGAAAATTTAAAACAACAGGCCAAAACCCTTCATATTGACGTGGTGAATCTCGCTGAAGCACCCAAGATCGATGAAGGAAAAGGAGTTGGCTGCGGTTGTGCCACCATGTCTCGCAATGACCCACCTCACTTGGTGGCCCTCCTTGATCTTTTACGCCAAGG
>JAKBCM010000016.1 GCA_021807845.1 Pseudomonadota bacterium | reverse complement strand
CATCGCCCCCTCACTGCAGAAACAGGGGTTCGAATCCCCTTGGGGACGCCATTTTAGTTGTTACAACCACAAAAAGTTCCAGGTCCCCATCGTCTAGAGGCCTAGGACATCGCCCTTTCACGGCGGTAACAGGGGTTCGAATCCCCTTGGGGACGCCAATCTTAACAAAATCGAGCCGTTACAATCGCTCAAAAATGGTTCGCGTATTAAAACCGAATAAGCGCTCATGCATGCGATAAGCATATTCATCTGTCATATTTGCAATGTAATCACAAACTACTCGTAGAGCCTCATGTTCATTTTTTGCTTGATGAAACAATGCTCGATTTTTAATATCTAATAAACTGGCAGGATTTGAGCTAATCGCCTCAAACAACCGTAAAACGACAGTCTGTCCGCCATATTCAAACGTGCGGGCCTCTTGTGAGTCAATCACATGTTGGTAAATACACTGTGTTAAATAATCTAGTAATGCTTTTGCTTCAGGAAGCAAAACCATGTTGTATTTAAGCAAATGATTATCAAAAGCATCATGAATCACATCAATTTGAGTAGCAGTAATAAAATAATTTACCATTTCTCCAATGGCTTCTTTACGTACATGTATCGCCGAATGAAATAAAGAATCCAGCAAAGAGCCATGGTATTTTATCAAGGAAGTTTCAGCCAACAATTGTCTAAAAGTTTCTGTGTCTAAATGGTCGCGATTGATCAAATAGAGATGAATTGCATCCTCTAGATCATGAACTCCATAAGCGATATCATCCGCAATATCCATGATTGAACAATCAAAAGTATGAAATGCAGCGGTTCCATGTTGACTCTTAGTAGGCATTTTATTTAAGGAACAAAACAGCGCTCGATCTTCTTCATTGAACGGATTGAGTAGCCAATCCACTTCAGGTTGCTCACAATCAAAGTAGGCCTTAGGCGGTAACCAGTCATTAATACGAATGGTCTTACTGAATGACTCCTCAACCCGAGGAAGATTTTTTGCTACAACACGAGTCCAATTGACAGGATATTTAAGGATACCAAGCAAAGCTCTTCGCGTTAAATCAAGGCCATAAGGACCATAACTTCCCTCCACCTTAGTCAATAAACGTAAAGTGTGCGCATTTCCTTCAAAACCACCATGAAGACGCATTTTGAAATTCAAGGCCACTTCTCCGCCATGCCCAAAAGGAGGATGACCAATATCATGCAACAAACAAATGGTGCTGATGAGATCATCACTGGGCAAAATAGCTGATAACCCATTGAGCTCCGAATTGGCAAGAAGATGCGTCACAATACTACAACCAATCGATGCAACTTCTAATGAATGAGTTAACCGAGTGCGATGAAAATCACCTTCGTCAGTACCAAGAATTTGGGTTTTTCGCTGTAGTCGTCTAAAAGCTGGGCAGTGGATCACGCGTGTTCTGTCTCTTTCATAAGGAGAACGATGATCATGACTACCGCGTTGATGTGTTTGTCCTGAGCGACGCTGAGTCCACATAAAATACCTTAGGGAGTAATTAAACCTCAAAAAAGCAGTATACCTCTATTTTGCATCAAGATTGATCCATTTTTCTAAAGTTAATTGTTCATTTGCAGATAACATGATTAGGACATACCTCATACCAAAAAGAGAGATATCATGTTCAACAAAAATCGCATTCTTTGTATCTGTCTTTGCATTTCTGGGATCTCCGCTTGTACCACAGATACATCAACGGTTGTGACTAATTATCAACCTTTTAAATATGATAATGCAGAACTGTATTCAGAAGGATATGAAAGCACCACCTACGTAGACAATAATTATCCTGACGAACCACAAGATAAAAAACCCGTTTCAGTCCCCAATACTTATTTTGTAGGCACATCGAATGCACCTACTTCTCATAAAGATCTCGATAAATCCTGGGTGAAGAGTCAAAGTGCCGAAGGGTATACCATTGAATTATCAAATAGTGAAAAAGCAGCCGATGTTGCTGGCACATTATTTAAAGCGCCCAAAAGTGAGCGCTCAGCAGAAGTAGAATATCAGAGAGAAGGTAAAACATATTACAAAGGGGTATATGGCTCTTACCCCAATAAAGATGCGGCTGTTCAAGCTTTAAAACAATTGCCAACGGATGTGCAACAACAAGCTGCTATTCAATCTTGGAAGAACGTCCAAAATGGGCTCGATGAGTGATGAGCATCCTTCTATGATGAAAAGCTGCTACAGCGACCGATTTTGTCTTGCTCCTACGAGTCATCCAGTAGAACTATAGATACCGCTGACACGCCTCGCTACGTAGGGATCATAGAGAATTTGCAAAAATGAATCGTCAACAGACCCTAGTGTGTTGAGATGATCATCGTGAGCTTGACAATTCCCGGTACATCCGACTTAAACACATTAAATTGCTTCATGTTTAGTGCATATTTTTGATTCATGGACCAAAACCAAGTCATAAAAGCATTGTAGGGTACTTTATCAAAATTCAGCTGAATGTCACTCGTAGCTGTTTGTTGTAGTTGATAAGGAAATTGCTTAAATGAGGTCGTATTTAAATGATCGGCTAAGACCGTTAATAATTGACTGCTTGCCAATGACTCTCGAGGCTTTTGCTTTTTATAACTTTTACGAGCTTCTTCTATCCAAACCAAAGTCTCTTGTTTTTCAGCAAGGAGACCCGTTTTATGACGAACAGCATGTGACAATGGCGAATAAATAATCAAATAAAATAAATAAAAAACAGTTATGATGGCGCCTGCCGCAAGCACCAAATGTTCTCGCTCATTCAATTGATGCCAATAAGTTATGAGAGATCCCTTCACATTTTTAACTCCAGAGTGGCTATGACCTGATGCTCTTGCGATGACGCTTGCTGCTGTGTTACTTTTACATGGGCCTTTTGCAAGCTAAGCTCCAAATGTTCCAAGGTAGAAAAATCTGGCGCAGCAAGCGTCACGCTTAAGACTTTGCCTTGAAAACGAAACTGCTCAATCGTGACTTTTTTCACATCGTCTACCTTGCCTAATTTACTTAACAAAATCCATAGAAGCGCCTCATTTTCGTTGCCAAGATTAGATTTGAGTAATTGCTCGATACGAAACTTAGGACTAATAACAGTCTTCGATTCTGGAAAAAATTCACGGTAAATCACCGCAATTTTTTTATCAAGGGCGCTGATTTCTCTATTGAGCATATAAAGAGAGATGCCTTTGCATAACAATACCGAAACGATCAATACACCGAACATGGCACACGCGATGTAGTACCATTTGCGCACTGATTTTTGGCTGTTATCATGCAACAGATCACCTTGACACAGATTCATCATATTGCCTTTCAACAAGCGTGCTGCAATCCATGAGAAGGATGAATCATCTATTGTTGTCCAACGCTCCTGTTTTAAGGATGACATACTATTATTGAAGTAAAAAATCTCGCTATTCTTATCATTGCGCTCTAAATATTCTGTAGCCAGCTCTCGAGGCAAGGCACCGATAAAAGTCTTGTCATAAACCAACAACCCATCTTCTGTGACACATGCCTCATTTTCCTTTAATGCAAACCAATCAAGTGTGAGGACTTGAAAATCGATAGATAATTGATCAAGCTTTGCCATTACATCGACTAAATACTGCTTATCAGTAACCACCACGAGATATTGATTATTCTGATAATATTGTCTTTCAAAAGAAAAATGTAAGGTGGAAACCGATTGGGCCAACTCTTCTTCCAACGCATAAGGAATAGCCTCCCTACTTTTACGTTCTGAAAGCCAAGGTAAGTCAAGACGATGAAAGCTACTACACACGGAAGGTAACACAACAATGGTTCGCGCCCCACTCTGAAGTGCTCTGATCTCAGACAAAGGACGTTTGGCCAAAGGCTCGATAACCTGATCATTTTGATCAAAGACAATACTCAAGCATTGCTCGTCATCAAGCTGCTCAGCAAATAAAATGCATGTCGCCATAGATCAGCACTCACCTATCCATAAGGATGAGCATTGTTACGATGCTCCAAAGCCCATTGATTATAAAGTTCCTCTGAAAATAAATAGACCACGAGGGCATATTGAGGACTTGTATTATAGTGCGTAATGACATAAAAATTTGGATAAGCCAACCAATACTCTTCACCATTTTGGGTGAAAAGTTCAATCAACCCCGCTTTTTTAGGATGATCAACGACTGCTGAAGTGGGCACCACGCCTGACGCAATCAAATGCTTGAATGAGTAATTCGGCATTTTGGTATTGGTTTCAAGATGTTTATAGCCTGATCCATGCATTTTTACGAATTGAGCCACACCGCCATCCATTCTCCAACCATGATGATGCAGATAGTTAGCCACACTTCCAATCGCATCACTATCATTGTTCATCAAATCTTTTTTACCATTCCCGGTAAAATCAACCGCATAATACCGATAGCTACTAGGCATAAATTGGGGCTTACCCATGGCACCGGCATAAGATCCTAAATATTGTGTAGCAGAAACACCTTGCTCACGGCAAAGCAACAAAAACTCACCTAATTCTTTGGTAAAAAACGGTGAGCGCTTAGGATAATAAAAGGCAAGGGTTGTCAATGCATCTAACACCCGATATGTCCCTTGATGTTTACCATATAAGGTTTCTACACCAATGATCGCCACAATCACTTGTGCAGGAACACCGTATTGTTTTTCAGCTCTTGCCAGAGCTTCATGGTTGGCTTGCCAGAAATCTACCCCTGCTTGTACACGCTCTGGCGTGAGAAACAATGCTTTATAAACATCCCAGGTTTTCTTTTCAAATGGTTTATCCATGGATTCAATGATTTGAGGTTGAAATTGCGCCTCTTTGATAATCGCTACCAATTGTTTCTTTTCAAAATGATGTTGTTTAACCATTTGGTTGATAAAATGTTGAACATCTTTTCGTTTGAGTAATGACTGATCGGCAAAGGAACAATAAGTTACCATTGATAAAAATGTGGCAATAAACAGCTTGCACAAGTAGCGCATGATTCACCTATTAAAAATAACGTTGTGCTATCATCTCTATATTCTTTAAATTTTTCAATGATATTGTATGTATTGGGTGCAACTCTCATATATCCAACCTACAAAAAATTTGGATATATGAGAGTTGCTCTCGATGATAGAAAGAGTACAGGTATCATCATCCAATATAACACTAGGAATCACAACCGAACGGTTTTCAGGTTTTTTAAAAATAGACATCATTTGCAGTTTTCTCCAAAATTTAGAAAATCTCTCCTAAGCGCTCTAGCCCTTTTGGGGCAAACATCAGTCAAAACGGGCGTCATCCCAAACAACGTGAGGGCTCTCCTGATAGGTTGGAGATGTCTCGCAAAGCTCGACATGACGTAGATATATGGGAAAGACTGGGTCATCAACTCTTTTGATGAAATGATTTTATCATAATAATTAGAGTCAAATTGGTTTTAATTTTATCAAAACAAGACGCATTCAACAACTCTCGAGTCCCTATCCTCGGCGCACTGTAGAGAATCGTTTGTAAATAGGCTAAAATGTGGCAATTTATTCATAGGCATTTCAGGTGAGTGATTTATCTCGGATCCGTAATTTTTCTATTATTGCCCATATCGATCATGGCAAATCAACGTTAGCTGATCGTTTTATTCAACTATGTGGTGGTTTGTCTGATCGTGAAATGGAGGCGCAAGTACTCGATTCGATGGATATTGAGCGTGAACGCGGCATCACCATCAAAGCTCAAAGCGTATCTCTCAATTACACTTCAAAAGAGGGTAAAACCTATCTACTTAATTTCATTGATACACCAGGACACGTCGATTTCAGCTATGAGGTATCTAGATCTCTCGCTGCCTGTGAAGGAGCTATATTAGTCGTTGATGCAGCCCAGGGTGTTGAAGCGCAAACGGTTGCCGTTTGCTACACAGCGATTGATCAATCACTTGAAGTCTTACCTGTGTTAAACAAAATTGATTTAGTCCAAGCCGAGCCTGAGCGAGTCATCACAGAAATTGAAGACATCATTGGCTTAGATGCGCATGACGCCATACGTGTCAGTGCAAAAAGTGGATTGGGAGTACAAGATGTTCTGGAAGCCATCGTAACTCGCATCCCTCCTCCAGTCGGTGACATTACAGCCCCTCTACAAGCACTTATTATTGATTCTTGGTTTGACAGCTATTTGGGTGTCGTTTCTTTGATACGTATCGTTAATGGCGCCGTACGCAAAGGGGACAAAATGCGCGTCATGTCGACTGGGCGAACCTATGAAGTGGATCAAGTCGGTATTTTTACTCCCAAACGTACGCCTAAAGAGGTGTTACAAGCTGGAGAAGTAGGCTACTTGGTTGCCGGAATTAAAGAAATTCAAGGCGCCCCTGTCGGCGATACATTGACCCTTGAAAAAAATCAAGCCTCTAAACCATTACCAGGATTTAAACGCGTCAAGCCTCAAGTTTATGCCGGTCTATTTCCTATCAGCTCCGATGATTTTGAAGCGTTTCGTGAAGCATTGGCTAAATTAAGTCTCAACGATGCGTCTCTTTTTTACGAACCAGAATCATCAGACGCTTTAGGATTTGGCTTTCGTTGTGGCTTTCTTGGGATGCTACACATGGAAATTGTCCAAGAAAGGCTTGAGCGCGAATACAACTTAGAGTTAATTTCAACAGCACCGACGGTTATTTATCAAATCATCACCACCAAAGATGAAACCATCATGATAGATAATCCTTCACGCCTACCCCCTACCCAACAAATCAAACAAATGTTAGAACCCATTGTGCGAGCAAATATTTTGGTCCCACAAGATTATCTAGGGCAAGTGATTACTTTGTGTGTTGAACGTCGAGGCGTGCAAGTCAACATGACCTATAGCGGCCGTCAAGTTTCGGTGACCTACGACCTACCCATGAATGAGGTCGTCTCTGATTTTTTTGACAGATTAAAATCTGTGAGTCGCGGTTATGCTTCTTTAGATTATAATTTTTTAAGATTTGAAGAAGCAGACTTGGTCAAGCTCGATATATTAATCAACAGTGAGCGCGTAGATGCGCTTGCGGTGATTGTCCACCGCGGTGCGTCGAATAGTCGTGGCAAAGCTTTGGTTGACAAAATGAGAGAACTTATCCCTCGGCAAATGTTTGATGTAGCCATTCAGGCTGCTATTGGCAGCCACATTATTGCAAGGCAAACCGTCAAAGCCTTACGTAAAAACGTAACCGCAAAATGCTATGGGGGTGATGTGACTCGCAAACGCAAGTTACTGGAAAAACAAAAAGCTGGGAAAAAACGCATGAAACAAGTGGGACATGTTGAAATCCCACAAGAAGCGTTTATGGCTGTCTTTCAAACAGATCGAAAAAAATAGAGGTTAATGTATGAATTTTGCTTTTTGGTTGGTGCTTCTTTCTTTCATCAGTGGTTGTATTTATTTGCTTGATATCATGTTCTGGGCAAAAAAGCGTGGCCCTTCAGAAAAACCCGGGCGTATCATTGAATACTCTCGATCATTTTTCCCTGTCTTTTTTATTGTCTTGATGTTGCGATCCTTTTTAATCGAACCTTTTCGCATTCCATCAGGCTCATTAGAACCCACGTTATTAGTGGGTGATTTTTTGGCAGTCAATAAATTTGCTTATGGGCTTCGACTCCCTGTCTTGGAAAAGAAAGTCGTACCAATCGCCTCCCCTAAAACGGGTGAGATTGCGGTATTTAGATGGCCTCCTGATCCTTCTTATGATTATATCAAACGGGTCATAGGCGTTCCTGGTGATAAAGTAGCCTACCACAATAAAAAACTAACCATCAATGGCCAGGAAATGAAACAAACTTTTCTCGGCTATACCACTGACGAAAGCTCAGGAAAGGCTGTAGCCAAATATAGTGAAAACCTGCAAGGCATTGTGCATGACATTTTCATTCGTCCAGATGCAGAAGCCGTTGACTTTGAGATTGAAGTCCCGCCAGGCCAATATTTCATGATGGGAGATAATCGTGATGACAGCGCCGATAGCCGTTTTTGGGGGTTTGTCTCCGATAAATATTTACGTGGTAAAGCTTTTTTAGTTTGGATGAGCTGGAATGGCAAAACGGATATGGTTAGATGGTCTAAAATAGGACACTTGATCAAATAGCATTAAAGAATGGAGAGGAGACATGCTTAAAACAAAGGGAATGACCTTGATTGGGATGCTATTAACCATGATAGTGGTGATCATGCTAGCTATTTTCTTCATACGCATCATTCCTGTTTATATTGAGTATTATGAAGTGACCAGTTCTTTGCGAGCATTAAATACGCTGGCTCCTTCTGAATTTACCAATGATACCTTAACGAATGCCCATGTTTTACAGGACAGGTTTTTAAATCAATTGGAAGTCAATAGCATAGAAAACATCACCCCGGATGAAATTGCCATCACCCCAGATGGGGAGAATCAATTCCGTATTTCTGTCAAATATCAAGTCATTCGTCCCTTTGTGGGCAATATTCGATTACTATTTGATTTTAATGCAACCCAAGAGGTAAAAGTGAGTGCAGAATAACATTGAACGACTACAACGAAGATTAGGGTACACATTTCAATCAAACGCTTTATTAAAACAGGCATTAACTCACTGTAGTGCAGGATTACCCAATAATGAACGGCTTGAGTTTCTGGGGGACTCTATCTTAAGCTTTGTGATTGCCAATCGCTTGTTTT
This sequence comes from Pseudomonadota bacterium, assembly GCA_021807845.1. Next base: position 5,946 of record JAKBCM010000016.1, on the reverse strand, counting down.
TAACGTTTCCTGAGCAAAGTGAAGGGCAACTCAGCCGATTACGAGCATTTCTGGTCAAGGGAGAAATGTTAGCAAAAATTGCACTAGAGATAGAACTGGGTGACTCTCTCTATTTAGGTCAAGGCGAACTCAAAAGTGGGGGGTTTCGACGTTCCTCAATCCTCGCTGACGCATTAGAAGCCCTATTTGCAGCAATTTTTCTAGATGGTGGATTTCATGCCGCAGAAAACGTCATTCTGAACTTATACCATACAAGACTTCATGATCCAAATTTGCATGAGAATCTAAAAGATCCCAAAACACAGCTACAAGAATATCTGCAAGCACAAAAATGCTCCCTACCCACTTATACTTTAACTAAGGTTATGGGTGAAGAGCACGACCAAATATTTCACGTCGTGTGTGAAGTTAAAAGTTTGAAAATATCTACACATGGCTCGGGAGAAAATCGCCGCAAAGCAGAACAAATTGCAGCCAAACAACTCTTGTTACAATTGACTAAGTGATCCTAGAGTCTATTCATTGTTCTATAATGCCTACGTGACGCGGCTTGTCCCTGAGAGATGGTCACAAAATTTGAATATAACTTAATGTTTTTAAATGAATTGTCAATACACTCTAGTACAGCGGTTCACTGATTTTGTCTTGCTCCGTTAGCACCGTCATCCCGAGCTTGCGAGGGATCTCCTGAATATAGCACTGTACTTATTACAGTTCACTTCACGAATGACTTGATGTAACTTATCTTTGTCATATGAGCTGATATCTAATTTTGTTGGTGATGCATTAATTCTGAGTGAGCGGTATGCCTTTTTCTCTTCAGAAGGGAGCGCTTCCAAATCTCTCCCATCTAAGATTTTCCTCTGCAGAAACTCTCTATCTTTTTTCGAGCTTTTCTTGGGCATATAAGATACGACAATTACAATATTCGCTAAAATTATACAATTGATTTGGTTTTTTTACAAAAAATTAGGAACTTTCCAGCGTACTCATGACCATTAACCAGTCTTCTTCAACTTGTGTTAACCGTTTTTCTAAGTCTTCTCGTTTTTGCAGTACGCTTTGAAGTTGACTTGCTTCAGCTTCTTCATACATGGAAGGTTGTGCCAAGCGTTCCTCAACCTCCAGAATATCTGCTTGATATTGAACCATCAATTGTTCAAGCTTTTTCAATTGATTTTGTAAACTTCGTTTTTCACGGTGCGTTTCATTTGATTTTGCCGTGCTATTGTCTTTGGAGCCTTGCCTACTCGCGTCTTGACTTTGTAACCATTGATGATAATCATCCAGATCACCCTGAAATGGTTGCACTTCTTTTTGATACACAAGATAAAAATCATTAACAACCGATCTTAATAAATGCCTATCATGCGATATCAGTACCAAAGCGCCCTCAAAACTTTGCAAGGCGATTTCAATGGCTGCACGCATATCTAAATCTAGATGATTGGTCGGTTCATCTAATAACAACAGATTGGGTTTCAACCACACAAGCTTTGCTAAGGCAAGACGTGCCTTCTCTCCACCTGAAAAATGCAAGATAGGATGGGTTGCCATATCACCTATAAAGTTAAAACCACCCAAATAAGTGCGGATGGTTTCCTCTCTCGCATCAGGTGTCAACGATTGGATGGTTTGGATAGGACTTAATTGACAATCCAATTGTTCAAGCTGATGCTGTGCATAATAACCTATGTTCAAATGGGTAGAACGATGGATTGTCCCAGATAAAGGCAGCAATTGGCCGGTTAACGTTTTAATCAACGTTGACTTCCCCTCCCCATTAGGACCAAGTAGCGCAATTCTGTCTCCTGGGTTTAAAATGATATTCACTTTGTTAAGAATAGGAGCAGAAGGCAGATAGCCCGCTGTCACTTGATCGCATTTGAGAATGGGGGGATTAAGACGTTTTGTTGGATAAAACTCAAAAGAAAACGGAGAGTCGATATGCGCTTTTATCAACACATCCATTTTAGCAATGGATTTGAGACGACTTTGTGCTTGTTTGGCCTTTGATGCCTTGGCACGAAATCGTTGAACATAATCCATCATATGATTGATTTTGGTCTGTTGCTTCTCATATTGAGCTTCTGCTACTTGCAACTGTTCTGCACGAATGTGTTCAAATCGAGTGTAATTTCCTGGATATAATGAGATAGCTTCTGAATCGATATGTAAAATATGCGTCACAAACGCATCTAAAAATTCCCTATCATGTGAGATTAAAATGATGCTTCCAGAATAGAGTTTTAACCATTTTTCAAGCCAAAAAATCGCTTCCATGTCTAGATGATTGGTAGGCTCATCCAATAACAGTAAATCAGCAGGCTTCATCAAACACCGTGCTAAATTAAGCCGCATTCGCCAACCACCTGAAAAATGATTGACTGGAGCCTCTCCATCTTTCGCTTTGAAACCAAGGCCTGCCATAATTGATGCAGCTTGAGCAGGTTTACTGTAGCCCCCTATCTGATTCAGCTGTTCATGGCAGTTAAGGACACTATGATCATCGCCCGCTTGTTCGGCATCAAAAAGGCGCTTTATCAGCTGTTGATAAACATCATCTCCCGCCAGGACAAAATCGAGAGCGCGCTCTTCACTGTCTGGGAGTTGTTGTGAAAGATGGCTGACTCGCAAATGAGGATTGATATGGCATTCACCCAGATCGGTTGAGAGTTCCCCCAGTAGTAAACTAAAAAAACTTGATTTACCACAACCATTCCTTCCCACCAATCCGATTTTTTGCTTCGCATAGAGATGAACACTCGCATTAGCCAGTAAAATCTTATTGCCACGAGACAATGTGGCTTGGCGAAGGGTAATCATAATTGGCTATTTCCACAACACATCACATTTTTTTTTCTCAGCATGACTCAGTAATTCAAGCAAAGGCAAAGCTCGATGAGCGATGCTCACCGCTTCTTCATCCTCATCATCGCCCTTCTCAGGTTTTGGAGGGATGATTTTCTTTTCTCTATCGATTGCGTTATTCAAATTCGTTAAAGCTTTAGACACATCCTTAGCCAAAATTGCGCCAGGTACTGTGCCACTTTGTCCCATCATGATTAACAATCGATGCGCCACATCACCAAACATGGTGATGTTTTCATACGCATCAGAATAGAATGTAACCAGCATTGGTTTCTCCTCGCTTGAGATGGTTGACTACATTTAGGGCGTGTCAAATGTGTTGATCCTATCACCCTTCTGCATAACTTGGCGAGTTATTACTTGGCAAGTTCATATCTTCATCCACAAGCGCATCAACCATTTTAGGTGAGGGTTTGGGGGCAAAGAATCCATAGTGTGAAAGTGTCGCGGCAATCAAAACCGTGGCCACCACTGCAAATCCAATTCCTGCCATCACTGGACTTAACGCGACGATACCCACAATGAGAGCGGCCCCTCCAGCAACAAGTGCAAGCCCTGCAAGACAATTGAAATAAAAAGAGTAATCAGTAAACAAAGCCTCAATCTCTGCTCTGGGTTTGAATTCGTCATCTTCATAGGCTATGAATTGAACGCTTTTGGGCAGGAGCTCTAGAATTTTAGGCATAAATTGCTCATCTAACATATTCTGACTCAAATTGATTTTCGTCAATTTAGGCCCCAGAGATGCAAAAACTTCAGCCAGTTTTACAGGATCCTTTTTGCTTAATGAGTTGTTAGCTAAATTAAGTTCCTCTATATGATGCATTGATTGTATCAGCTCTTTTAATTCATCTTCTGATCTTTGCCAAAGCCCCTCATCATTCCAATCCAGTTTGATCCATTTCTCAGGAAGTGATTCCCAAAAAGTAGAGTTTGGTGGAATTTGATGCAAGGCAAAGCTCATGATGTCTTTCACCAGAGATGCATCTGTTTTTGGATGATTAAGGAAAAATAACAAAAAGGAGTTAAGATTTTTGAGTACACTTGGTTCGTTAATGCCATTTTTAAGCAGACTGTCTAAATGTTCTCTCTCTAGATGGGCACTAAAAAATTCTAAAACGTGATCGGTCATGCCGCTTTCTACAAGTACTTGAATGATACCATGAACTACTGGTGATGATAGATTTGAATTTTCAGCCAATTTAATTAACACAAAGTCAACATCTTTCTCTTTCAATTGTTTCAGCAAGTGTTGAACCAGATGAGGATTTTCTATCACTTCCTTTTTTTCAAGGAGTGCGCTTAACGCTCCATTCTCCGGAAAAGAGAGATGTTCAATCACATGTTGCAAAATCTCTGGATCGACTGTCTCCTTTACAATCACCACTAACACATCATTATTCAGCCACTCAAGGTTAGACAACCGAAACATGATCTCATCACGATTTTCTTTAGGTAATTTTTGCAGCCATGTCTTGATAAGAACATCACTTGTTATCACGGTCTCATTATTAAACAATGCCTCTATCAGTTCATCGTCCTTAAAATGTCTTGTACGTTCTATGATGGTTTGCAACACACGCTTATCGTCTGTTTCAAAAATAAGAAGTTTTGCCACTTGCGATTCAATAGTGAGAAGACTACTTAAATTTGATACAACTATAAGATGAGCCGGTCCTGATGTTTTCTTGAGTAACTGCTCTACAAGCTTAGGATGTGTGAAGAACATCTCTTTATTAACCAAAGCATCTAACACTGCGTCCTTAAGAGAAGCGCCTAAAGTCTCAATCATCTTTTCCAACACAAATACATCAAGCGCTCTATGGTTTAAAACCAAATGAAGCATGGCCTCTCGTTTTGCATCTTGCAAACACATAACTATGTTCCAAAGCTCAACCGAGGTGAGGTTGAGTTCTTTCGTCAGAAGTAATATACGATGTAAATTCACATCTCCTTTCGTGATAAGCACATTGAGGATATCACTGCGATATACTTCAAATACGACAGACTGAAATAGAGACACCCTGACATCTTCTGGTGCTTCTATAAACAATGTACACAATGCCTCTGGATTCAGACGTTCCCAATCTTGCCTATTTCGCCAAAAATCACTCATCCCTGATCCAGTGAACTTCACAGCACACTTATAGACTGTTTCAAGAAGATTCTCTTTTCCTTCTGGATGATTTAAGGTCTGTTGCAACAAATTAGACACTTCTAATGTTTTCATTTGCAAAGATTCAGACTGCTCTGATAACTTCATGTACATACTGATGAGATGTTCTTCTTCTAACTGATGTTGACATGTCGACAAGATGTTCAGGTATACCCCTATATCCATAGGGTTTTGGTTCTCATGAATCATCAAGTTCATCATGGGAAGGGAGGAGTGAACATTCAACGATAGTGCCAAGAGGATCATTTGTCGAGTATTCTCATAACTCTTATTAAGAAGTAGAGAAATCAGATCAACATCAGTGAAAAATGCCTCTTGTCTGCACAACACTTTTACCAATGATTCGTCCATTGGTGCTTTGCTCGCTTTAACTATCGCTCGCCACACTTCTTTATCTGATGCTTGGTGACAAGCAATGCTCACGAATACCTCCAATGAGGCCTTATTTTCTAAGACTGCCACACATTGCAAGAGTTGTTCAGCAGTTAAATCAATATAGGAATTCTCAAGCAGCATACTGAAGATGATAGGTTCTTGACATCCAACCATCAATTTAGCCACAATCTTTTCTTTATTGAGGATAAATGTTGTCCCTTTGAGTAAGAGATCACGAGCTCCCGGACACAAATGGATAAAAAGAGTCGATAATTGGGAAGGCTCAAGCTCCTGCCATTGTAAAAGTGCAAAATCATGCCAAAAAATATCGCTTGATCCTAATCCTAGCTTGCACGCAATCGAGATAACCGCTTCTAAGATCTGTGAATTGACACGACTATGAGCCATCACTTGCTGCAAAAAGTCCATGACTTCTCGTTTTGACCCTGTTGGTAAAACCACCGTCTTTAACATGTCTTGCAATTGAGCTTCTGAAATTTGCATGTCATGAGAGATGAGGATTT
>JAKBCM010000144.1 GCA_021807845.1 Pseudomonadota bacterium | reverse complement strand
ACTCTGATAATCGGATGCTGATTGCCGAAACATTTTTAGTAGGCACTTTAACGGCTTTAACAACAAGAACATTTGCTCGTGTTGTTGCAAATCTGGGGTGGAACAATATTCAATTAATTGCCTCTCTTTATGCGGGAGATACCATTTATGCTGTATCAGAAATTATAGATAAACGAGAATCAAAATCGCGGCCAACACAAGGCATTATGCATGTTAAATCCAGTGCATTTAATCAAGATGGCCTGCTTGTGTGCTCGTATGAGCGGCATTTTCTCATTTATAAAAAAGGCATGGGGCCTTATAAAAAAGCAGGATACTAATCATGTATTCGTCAGAATATCAAAGCAAGTTAACAACTCCAGAACAGGCAATTACATTAATTGACAGAACATGCAATATGGCTTTTGGCATGGCCGTTTCTCAACCGCCAGCATTACTTAAAGCAATTGCTGAAAGGGCAAAGGCGAAAGGATTTGATAAGCTTTGTGTTTATTATTTACATGCTGAAGAACCTGCTAATCATACTATTTTGCAGTATGAGCTCATGGATATCATTAAACCACACCCTGGATTTATAGGACCAAAAGAACGAGAGTTGATGCAACAAGGAGATGCTGATGGTAACCGTAAGGTTATTTTTTACGTTCCTAACTCTTTTAGTCATATGCCACGCTATTTTCGTGAACATATATCGCTTGATACTTGTATCACGACGGTGAGTCCCATGGATAAATCTGGATTTTTTACACTAGGAACGAATAATGATTACACATCAACCGCAGCCAAGATGGCAAAAAAGCTCATTGTAGAAGTGAATCAAAATATGCCACGTGTTTTTGGCGATTCGTTGATTCATATTTCTGAAGTAGATGCCATTGTTGAAAACACAACTCCCTTAATCAAACTAAATCCTCGCCCACCCTTGCCAGAGGATGAAAAGATAGGTGAGGCAATTGCGAAAATCATTCCTGATGGAGCCACCATTCAGATGGGAGTAGGTGGTGTCCCAGATGCTGTCTGTAAATATTTAGCTCAACATAATGATTTAGGAATACACTCTGAATTATTAACCCCTGGAATGGTTGAATTAGTTAAACAAGGCATTGCAACTGGACGTTGTAAAACGCTCAATAAAGGAAAACATGTGTTTACGTTAGCGTTTGGAGATGAAGCCATGTATGAATATATGAATGACAATCCTGCAATGGAGAGTTATCCAGTAGATTATGTGAACAATCCCTCCATCATTTCGCAAAACAACCATGTTGTTTCGGTAAACTCAATCATTGAAATTGACTTGTATGGTCAAGTCAATGCAGAAAGCATTCATGAGCGGCAATTTGGTGGTCCGGGTGGGCAAAATGATTTTGTGCGAGGGGCTTATTTATCTCAAGGTGGAAAATCTATCTTGGCGTTTGAATCCACAACCAAACAAGGACAAATCAGTAAAATTGTACCCAAACTTACCGGTATGGTGACTGATCTGCGGATAGATACGCAATATGTCGCAACAGAATATGGAATAGTAAACTTAAAAGGGCTGTCATCAAGTGAACGAGCTCGCCAATTGATTTCAATATCACATCCAAATTTTCGAGATGCTCTGATCGAGGCAGGGAAACACTTACACTTATTATAGTTGATGATATTAGATTTTAGTTTCATCCCTTTTTCATGATAAACTCCCACCAACGTGAAACAAAGCTTCTCAAACACAGCTTTTATTCTGAGTCTCAAAAAGTCCCAGTGGCGCAGCTGGATAGCGCGGCCCCCTCCTAAGGGGCAGGTCGCAAGTTCGAATCTTGCCTGGGACGCCATATTTATCAATAGGTTACGATTTTAAATTTCTAGTTTGATTCTTTACTTCGGGCATAGCCATGGGTATAGCCAAATCAATTGCTACTCATCCCGGTAAGCCAACAAAAGGTATTAACCAGCTTCATTTGCTGTACAGTCTTACAGGGCACTTCCATTAAATTTGGATTCACTACAGCCACTGATAGGCATTGAGAGCGGGATATGGCAACATTCAACCGGTTTTTACTATAGAGAAACTCAATGTTCCGCGGTAAATCCTCAGCACTTGAGGTCACCATGGAAACAAGGACAATAGGCGCTTCTTGCCCTTGAAACTTATCTACCGTACCTACTTGTGCTCCTTCTGGCAAAATAGAGCGTAAATAATTGACCTGCACATTGTAGGGGGTCACAACAAGAATATCTTTGAAGGTTATTGTACGTGGCTCTTTACCATCTTCTTTGAATTGCTGTTTAAGTAGCTCCTGATACAGATGCTTAATGATTATGCCTTCTTCAATGCTTTTTTGAGAGCAGCCTTCATGGCTGGCTTCAATTACATGGATTCCTTCTTCAGGTAAAGCAATCCCATTAAATAGTAAAGACCGATTAGATGTTGATTCATGCGCGTGAAGTCTACCTTCATAAAAGGCTTCTGAAATGAATTGGCAAACGCTTGGGCGCATTCTTCGAGTATTATCTAAAAATACACCTTGCTCAGGTGGAATGGTCGCATGATCACCGAGAAGAAAATCGAGAATCGAAAGCCCTGCTTCGCCTGGATGAGTGCCTTGAATAGGCTGGCCAAGTTGCATTTGATCGCCGATTAATATGATATTCTTGGCAGCTATACTCATAGCAACAACATTAGCTACGGCAACCTGACCTGCTTCATCGATAAAGAGGTAATCTAGTTGCTCTTTCAAATAGTCATTTGAAAAAAACCATGCTGTACCTGCAACTAGATTTTCATTCAAAGTGAGTGCTTCTGTTTTCTCGATGTTTTTTATACATCGTCCTTCATAGTAAGATTCCACACTTACTTTGCTTGCCTTTTTTGCTCCTTCAAATTGAAATCCCTGCTCCTTGGCAACCCCTTCAATTTTATCTAACAAGTTATGAATGGCTTTGTGAGCATTAGCGGCAACGCCTATCTTTTTACCTCGACGCATAAGCTCAACGATAATATGGCTGCTGGTATAAGTCTTTCCAGCTCCAGGTGGGCCTTGGATGAAAAGATAACTGTTATCCAAATTATTTATTATCTCCAGCGCCTCTTTTTGTAGATCAGTTGAAGTAATTAAAGGTGAACCAATAACTTTGCCACGAATACGAGGTAATGATTTATTCAATATATCTTTAATTGCCTGATAGCAATTAGTATTTCCTTCAATAATGTTATCTGCAACATTGTAAATGGCAGCTCTCATACTTGTAGCATCAATAGGCCTACCAGCAGGGCAAGATCGTCTAAATCATGGCTGACGCCATAATTCAGACGATTTGTTTACTGTAAGGATCGACAAACCCAGATAGAAATGATCAAATGTTTCCTTTTCACAAAGGAACATCATGCAA
>JAKBCM010000143.1 GCA_021807845.1 Pseudomonadota bacterium | reverse complement strand
GACTCTTATCTAGCCAAGGGATAAAAAATAAAATGAAGATAGAACTTACCATAACCAACACCCCACCCAATTTATTGGGAATAGCCCGGAGCATGCTATAAAACGGGGTCATATACCAAACAGGGGTGATATGCTCGGGCGTAACGAAGGGATCAGCAGGCGTGAAATTAGCCGCCTCCAGAAAATAGCCACCCATGGTCGGCCAAAAAAAGACAACAGAGAAAAAAAGTATCAAAAAGATCAAGATCCCCACAAAATCCTTAACCGTATAATAAGGATGAAATGGAACCCCATCTAATGGTTTGACTCGCACATCAAGATATTTGTAGATATCAATCCCTTCAGGATTATTGGAACCCACATGATGCAAAGCAACAAGATGTAAAAATACCAAACCAATAATCAACAACGGGATCCCAATCACATGCAAGGCAAAGAATCGATGCAAAGTTACATCAGATACTTGAAAATCGCCACGGAGCCATTGAACCAGGTGATCGCCCACATACGGAATAGAACCCAGTAGCGAGGTAATGACTTCGGCCCCCCAGTATGACATCTGCCCCCAAGGCAGCAGGTAACCAAAAAAAGCCTCTGTCATCAATAAAATGAATAAAAACATCCCTAAAATCCAAACCAATTCACGCGGCTTTTGATAAGAGCCATACAGTAAAGCACGAAAGAGATGAAAATAGAGAACCATAAAAAGCGCTGAAGCACCTGTGGAATGCATGTATCGTAACAGCCAGCCCCAAGGCACATCTCTCATGATAGATTCAATCGAGTCAAAAGCATCTTTTGCCGTAGGCGTATAGAACATGGTTAACCATAATCCAGTCAAACATTGATTCAGTAATAAAAGAAGGGCAAGCACACCAAATACATAGTAAACATTTAAATTTTTAGGAACATAATATTCTGTGGCATGATTTTTTAAGGTGCGAATCAGTGGAAATCGCGCATCTATCCAACTCACTAATCGATTCATTACGCTTCCTCACCAATGATAATCACGTGTTCTTTGATAAATCGATAAGGAGGGACTTTTAAGTTAATCGGAGCAGGAGCGCCTTTAAACACTCTACCAGCTAAATCAAAGGTCGAGCCATGACAAGGACAATAAAACCCACCTGGCCAATCAGCCCCTAGCTCACCAGGATTTGGCTTATACTTAGGCGAACAACCCAAATGCGTACAAATGCCCACCACAACCAAGTAGTCTGGATGAATAGATCGGTATTGATTTTCTGCATAATGGGGTTGCTGTAGAACCCGTGAGTCAGGATCACGCAGAGATCCTCTCATTTCTTCAAGTTGTTTGAGCATGTCAGGGGTTCGTCGAATAATCCAAATGGGTAGCCCGCGCCAAGCCACTGTTATTTGTTGGCCTGGTCTTAAGTCCGATAGATCAACTTCTAAAGGTGCGCCTTTGGCAATGGCTTTAGCGCCCGGCATCCAGGAACGGACAAAGGGAGATAAAGCAAAAATAGCACCAAGCCCCCCCAAAATACCTGTGATTGACAAAAGAAAGTGACGACGCTTTTGATCCACGCATTCTTCTTTCGAATGATCGGACATAAGGCTCTGAAGATGATTGTGATTCTGTTTATCCAAAGAAGCCTCTCTAATAGGATAAGAGATCAAGACGTAGCCTGGGTGAAGCGTAGCGTAACCCGGGAGAGTAGGCTTTATCTAGTTCTGAACTCGGGTTACGCTACGCTTCACCCGAGCTACGTTATGTCGTTAAAAGGGTGTTGCGGTATGTGCTGGTGTTGAACCCGAGCCATCTGATCCTACCCCAGGTTGAGCAGAGGCGAGGAACCGATAGCGTTGCTCAGATTGTAGCGCTGACTTCATTGCTTCACCATACTGTTGAATACTTTGAATCAGTCGTTTGGCTTCACAGCTTTGCAACTGTTCAGACATAAATCTGCCATTAGAATAGGGCTTAAATCCTTCAACAGTGAACCCGATTTGCTTATTTTCAATCAATTGCAATAGATGTTGAAGCGTTGGTAGACCAAAATCATTATCACTGATACTGAGCTTAGTTAATTGAAGGCTTGGATTGGCTATCAATATATCAATGATTTCAATCATTTGAGCGTCTTTCATGCTGTTTCCATAAAGATTGAAGTGCTCTATCGGATCTGTTCTTTGTTGAAGCCATGTGGTCAGTACGGCGTGCTGTTCAGGGCCATAACTCGTCATCTCGTACCCCATAAAGCTATAATTAACTGTAATTGTCAGTGATTTAACCGCTTGACCTGTCAGTTTATTTAATTCTTCAGACAATATTTTGTAATTTAACTCACGGCTATCTTTAGAAACCAAGTGAACTATCATTATTTTTCCCCAAATTGATTCAATGTCTAGGGTGTTGGACAAAATGCAATGGTATCACTAGAGTATTTTTATTTCAATATGATCAAAAAACCCGCTTTAAGCGGGTTTTTTGTATGTAAATAGCGATTATCGTTTTGAGTATTGTGTTGCACGACGAGCTTTGTGCAATCCAACTTTTTTCCGCTCCACGCGACGGGAATCACGAGTGAGTAGACCACGGGCTCTTAATTGCCTACGGTATGAATTAGGCTCTGGCTCTGCACCTTCTTTGCGATCATGCTCATCATAATCTACCAAAGCGCGTGCAATTCCTAGCCGAATGGCGCCTGCTTGGCCTGAAATGCCGCCACCAACTACCGTGACATAAATATCGAACTTTTTCAAAACATCCACAGTTTCCAATGGTTGTCTGATGATCATGCTTGATGTTTCCCGACCAAAATAACCATCTAGTGGTCTATTATTGATCATGATCTCGCCCTTGCCAGGACGCAAAAATACTCGTGCTACGGAGCTTTTTCTACGGCCAGTACCATAGTATTGCTTTGTTTGGGCCATATGACTTATTCCTCAATCTCAAGTTTCTTAGGTTGTTGAGCTTCATGGGGATGTTCTGAACCAATGTAAACTTTGAGTTTACGATACATCTCTCTACCCAAAGGATTCTTAGGTAACATTCCTTTGACAGCAAGCTCAATAATACGCGCAGGATTTTTCTGCTGTAGCTTTTCGAAAGAAATCGATTTAATTCCCCCTGGAAAACCAGAGTGACTGTAATAGATCTTATCGTTAAATTTACGGCCTGTGACGGTGACCTTTTCCGCATTGGTTACAATGATATAATCACCTGTGTCAACGTGTGGGGTATATTCTGCTTTATGTTTGCCGCGCAAACGACGAGCAATTTCTGTAGCCAAACGGCCCAATACCTTTTCACTGGCGTCAACCACATACCAATCACGTTTGACTTCGTGAGCTTTGGCGCTAAATGTTTTCATTAAACGAACTCCGTACCGCTCTATATTCTATATTTT
>JAKBCM010000015.1 GCA_021807845.1 Pseudomonadota bacterium | reverse complement strand
ATAGACGAGGAATAGATTAATTCAATCAGCGTGAATCCCGCTGATGCTAGTCTATACATTCGTTTATCCTATTCCATTTTTTTTAACAGTTGTTTTGCAAACAATAGATCTTCATAAGCTTTTACCTTATCTGAAGGATTACGCAATAAATAGGCCGGATGGTAACTCACTATCACTGGTGTACCTTGATAGTGATGCATTTTACGACGCATTTTATTCAATGGAACGGTTGTATTTAAAAGAAAAGAGCCAGCAAAACGACCAACTGCGAGAATGAGTTTTGGAGACACAAGCGCTATCTGCTCAGTTAAATAATGAGCGCATTGTGAAATTTCTTCAGGCAGTGGATCTCGATTATGAGGTGGCCTACATTTCAGGACATTTGCGACATATACATCCTCTTTGGATAATTCTATGCTTCCTAACATTTTATTTAATAAGCTTCCTGCCTTACCCACAAAAGGTAGCCCTTGTTGATCCTCATAAAAACCGGGCGCTTCACCAATAATCATCAATGCAGCCATTGAATTGCCACGAGCAAAAACAGTCTTTAATCGAGTTTTATGAAGTGGACAACGAGTACACTGAGACACAACGGCTGCCAATCTTTCCAAGTTCTTTTGTTCGGAAAGTTTACGTTGCTCAAACGTTTCAATTCCCATTTCTTTTAAATAGTAGCGCTGTATATTTGAAAACATATTTTTCTAGGATAAATGAGTTGACTTGATAGTAGATAAAATCGTTTGAACAACATCAGCAGGTTTATTCGCTTCAATAATAGGTCTGCCAACGACAAGATAATCACTCCCAGCTTTGAGGGCCATTTCTGGGGTCGTTATCCGCACTTGATCATTGGATGAATCGAAAGGCATCCGGATCCCTGGCGTTACCGCTAAGAAATGAGGTCCACACAATGCTTTTATGGCTGAGACTTCATGGGGTGAACACACCACTCCATCAAGTCCAGCATCATAGGATAATTTGGCCAATAGAGAAACACGATTTTCTACTGATTCATGAATCCCAAGACGTTGAAGATCTTCAACGTTCATACTGGTAAGCACCGTTACCGCAATTAAAAGAGGCCGACCAAGCCCATAAGGATCAAGCGCTTTTTTCGCAGCTTGCATCATATTCATACCACCAGAAGCATGGATATCAATCATCCATACCCCAAGATCAGCTGCAGCAATGCATGAATGTGCAACCGTATTTGGAATATCATGAAACTTTAAGTCAAGAAACACTTTAAAATTTTTATTCACCAAAGTACGAACAAAATCTCTGCCAAACAAAGTGAACATCTCACAACCTACCTTGAGTGCACATAAGCTCGGATCTAATTGATCAACTAGGTTCAATGCTTTGCGTGAATCTTCAAAATCTAGGGCTACAATTAATTTGACTGACATAAGTTAATCCCCTTCCAAACCATGTATGGGTTTCATTCTGCTCCATTGCTTACAACTAGGGCAATGCCAATGCAATAATTTTCCACCAAATCCGCAGTGTTCACACCGATAGACTGGTTTATTTTCTAGGAATTTACTGGTGATATCATATAGCATTTGCAACTTATCACGAACTTTCCCAGTCGCTGACTCTAAGTGCCAACAAATCAACCGATTCAATCCACGGATAGAGGGATGATGCCCCAATTGGGCCGAAACAAAATCAATGGCAAAATCTGTACTTTTTTCTTGTCTCAGATATTCACCTATGACAAAAATAACAGAGGCACGTGGATGCTCTCTTAATGTTTGCTCTAAATAGTCGACACATTCATCCATGGCTTCTATTTCGCGATGGCAGTTGACGAGTGGCTCAATAATTTCTGTTAAAAAATCTGCATCCTGATCTGGAACATTCTTTAGAGCTCGGATGGCGTGTTTATATCGACCATTTTTCATTTCAAATTGCGCAAGCATGAGACTTGCACGCACTGATTTTTTATCAACGGTTAAGGCTTGTTTGATAGCAGCGCTCACCCTATCATATGCATTCATTTTCAGAGCTTGCGTTGCAATTTCGCAATGATAATGCGCAGCCTGTGAATGCATACTAGTCCCAGTTGAAATTTCTAATTGTTTTAAGATTTCTAAAGCCTTTTCCCAAGCTTTTTCTTGCTGATAAATAGCCAACAATCCTTGCAAACTTCTGATTTCGCGAGGACCGCCTAACTCAACCACTTCCATAAAAATTCGTTCAGCTCTATCAAATACGCCCGCACTCATATAGTCCTGGCCTAAAGCCATCAAAGCTTCTTTGCGCTGATTTAGGCTTAATTGGGGTCTAGCGATTAAATTTTGATGGATTCTAATGGCTCTATCTACTTCACCCCTTCTCCGAAAGAGGCTACCTAGAGCCAAATGTGTTTCGACGGTATCACTATCAACATCGAGCAATTTAATAAATACATCAACCGCTTTATCGGGTTGCTCATTTAATAAATAATTTAAACCAACCACATATTCTCGTGAAAAATGATGGGTATTTTTTCTTTCTTTAATTGAATAATTACGGCTAGCCACCCACCAGCCAGACCAAGCTGCTGCAGGCAGTAACAAAGGCCACAATTGAATCATTCAAGATCTCCACAAATTTTTACACTAATGCTGATCCTTTAAAGGAATCGCTCGTAAATTTTTAATTTCCTTTTCCGTGAGCCGTAACTGGTTTTTAATTCTACGATGTTCTGCTTTGAAGCGTAAATACCGACGTAAAAAAACAAAAAATCCCAATATCATTCCTACCCCCAACATCACTGTCATTAAAACTGAAATAGGCATGTTTAAGGTAGTAAAATATAAATTAACTTGGACTGATTGAGCATTTAATGCTGCAAAACTGACACCAATTAAGATAAGTACCAGATAAAATAAGGTCATGATTATCCGCATGCAACATATCCTTCTGTTTTTGTCATGATATATGTGTAATTATTCACCCATTACGCCATCTAAAACAGTGCGTCTTTCAAAAACATACGTCTCTAAAAACGCACGTCATGTCGAGCTTTGCGAGACATCTCCAATAGATCAGGAGATCCCTCATGTTGTTCGGGATGACGACCCTCTCTCAAACATGCTGTTCAGCATGACGTATGTCTTCCAAAAAACGTAAGTCTTAACCGACGTTTGCCCCAAAAAGGCTTGGGTTGCTCGTAATAACAAACGAGCAGTTACATTTATTTAAAAAAAAAGCGTAGATAACTACGCTTATTCTAACCTTTTACTTCGTGGTTTATAACTACTCGGAATCCTTATTAGCCATTTTTTCTTTCAATAAATCGCCTAAGGTAGTCCCTGCTACTTCTCCACTACGTGAGTATTTTTTGATGGCTTCAGCTTGATCTTGAGCATCTTTGGCTTTAACAGATAGTGCAATTGTTCGATTTTTCTTATCGACATTGATGATTTTCGCTTCAACTTCATCACCTTCTTTCACAAAAGTTGATGCATCATCTACTTTGTCTTCAGACAAATCAGCAGCACGAATCGTGCCAATCACATCTTCAGCTAAATCCACAGTCACAGTCTTTGCATCAACTGCTGAAACTTTGCCCTTGACCACTGTACCTTTAGGGTTTTGATCGACGTAACTGGTAAAGTTATCGCCTTCCAATTGCTTCAATCCTAAAGAGATCCGTTCACGCTCAGCATCGATGGCTAGAATCACCGCTTCAAGCTCTTGTCCTTTTTTGAATTGTTTCACAGCTTCTTCGCCTGGAACATTCCAAGAAATATCAGACAAATGAACCAATCCATCGATATCACCTTCCAGTCCAATGAAAATACCGAAATCAGTGATTGAACGGATTTTTCCAGTGACTTTCTGACCTTTGCTATGCAATTGTGAAAAATTCTGCCATGGATTGCCAACGCATTGCTTCATACCTAGCGAAATACGACGACGATCTTCATCAATTTCGAGAACCATCACTTCGCTGACATCACCTAAAGACACAACTTTGCTTGGATGGACATTTTTGTTAGTCCAATCCATTTCAGACATATGTACCAACCCTTCTACGCCTTCTTCAATTTCAACAAAACAACCATAGTCTGT
The DNA here is from genome assembly GCA_021807845.1 of Pseudomonadota bacterium. The sequence continues at coordinate 10,799 of JAKBCM010000015.1, read as the reverse complement.
GATGTTAGTCACTTTACCTTGTAATCGTTTACCAATTGGATAGCGCTCAACCAAGTCAACCCAAGGATCATTGCCCAGTTGTTTCATGCCTAATGAAACACGATTACGTTCGCTATCGAAACTTAAAACTTTCACTTTAACATCTTGACCAACAGTCAATAACTCACTCGGATGTTTCACACGCTTCCACGATATGTCAGTGATATGTAATAGACCATCTATACCGCCTAAATCGATAAATGCACCATAATCGGTTAGGTTTTTGACAATACCATTGAGTACTTGACCATCATGCAATGAATCAAGCAACGCTTGTCTGTCAGCACTGCTTTCTTCTTCAACAACTGCGCGACGTGAAACCACAATATTATTACGCTTGAGATCCATTTTGATTACTTTGAACTCAAGCTCTTTACCTTCAAGGTAAGAAGGATCACGTACAGGTCGAACATCAACCAAAGATCCAGGTAGAAACGCACGAATGGTGCCTATTTCCACCGTAAAGCCACCTTTGACTTTACCAGAAATCAGTCCAGTTACCGTTTCATTGTTTTCATGAGACTTAGATAGTTTACGCCAAGCTTCTTGACGTTTTGCTTTTTCTCTTGAGAGGAGAGTTTCGCCGTGGCCATCTTCAACTGAATCAAGAGCCACTTCAACAGTATCGCCAATTTGGACTTCGATATCACCATTTTTATCATGGAACTCTTCAATTGCGACGATACCTTCAGATTTTAATCCGGCATTTAATGTCACAAAATCATCATCGATATCAATCACTTTAGCCGATATGATAGCTCCAGGATAAAACTGCGCCCCGACAATACTTTTCTCAAATAATTCTTTAAAACTCTCAGACATGTTAATAAACTCTTTAGTAAATAAATGGAAGCGTAAGTCATCACACTTCCCCCCTTTTGGCACTGCTTGTTTTCAATGAATTAAGCGCTTATTAGCTAATTGTAATACATTGTCAAATACTTGTACAACCGTTAATCCAGTTGTATCGATAATGACTGCATCAGCAGCGGGCTTTAACGGTGCATGTAACCGATGCATATCTCTTGTATCACGCTTTCTCAATTCATCTATGACCTGCGCGAGGCTAGCATCATTTCCATTTTGTTTCAACTGTAAATATCGTCTATTCGCTCTTTCTTCTACATTTGCATCCAAATATATCTTTAATATTGCCTTTGGAAAAACAATCGTGCCCATATCTCGACCATCGGTCACTAATCCTGGGGGAATAGCAAATGCACGTTGTCGAGCCAATAATGCCTCTCTGACTTCAGGTATTGCTGCAATTTTAGACGCTAATTGACCACAATACTCACTTCGAATATCCCGACTGATATCCTCACCATCTAAAATAATGGCAATATTTTGTGCTTTATCCACTTGAAAGCTAAGATTCAACCGTTTAGCCAGCAAGACTAATTCATCAGTATGATTAGTATCTACCTCTTTTTTCTGACTGGCAAAGGCTAATACCCTATATAATGCGCCACTATCTAAAAAATGCCATCGCAAATGGTTGGCCAACATGTGACAAATGGTTCCCTTGCCTGTACCACTAGGCCCATCGATAGTAATGACCGGAACCCTAGACTCAAGTACCATCATTCTGCTCCTCAATGATGAGATTGACGTGTTTTGCTGTTTCTACAAACGTAGGGAATGATGTCTTAATATTGGCACAATCTTTCACCGTCACCGGGGATAACGCTTTCGCTCCAGCAATCAGAAAAGCCATAGCAATCCGATGATCATGTCGACTGTCAACGACGCCTCCTTGCAATATGCCGCCTTGTATTGAAATCCCATCCTCAAACACTTCTGTCTCAATACCTAACTTATTTAGTCCATCAGCCATGGCCCCGATTCTATCGCTTTCTTTACAACGCAATTCCTTTGCCCCATGCAACACGGTTCGTCCTCTAGCACAACTTGCTGCGATAAATAATGCGGGAAATTCGTCAATCGCTAAAGGCACCATCGCACTTGGGATATCAATTCCTTCTAATTCACTATGACTGACCAATATGTCAGCAACCAACTCCTCGCCACATAATCTTTTATTGGTTATTTGCAGATTTGCACCCATCCGTTGTAATAATTGGATGATTCCAGTTCGGGTAGGATTGATCCCTATATTTCTTATCAATAATTCAGAATTTGGAATGATGGTAGCGGCTACGATAAAAAATGCGGCAGATGAAATATCACCTGGAACATTCACATCCGTGCCATAGCACTCACTCGATCCATTAATCACAATGGTATTTTCTGACTTATGAAGAGGGTAGGAGAATGCCGTGAGCATTCTTTCAGTATGATCTCTTGACACGCCATGCTCAATAATCTTCGTTTCACCTTTGGCATAAAGCCCCGCCAGTAACAAACATGATTTGACTTGTGCACTAGCCACAGGCATTTCGTAAGTAATACCGTGTAATGTTCTACCGCCTTTGATCTGTAAGGGGGGGGTACCTTGAGCAGTGAGCACCAAAGCGCCCATCTGGTGTAAGGGGCGACTCACGCGCTCCATGGGTCTTGTGATAAGGCTACTATCACCGGTCAACTCACTATCAAAAGTCTGGGCGGCTAGTAAGCCCGCCAAAAGGCGTATGCTTGTGCCTGAATTGCCACAATCAATCACCTTGTTTGGTTTTTTTAAGCCATATTTACCCACTCCATGAACCACAACATGCTGAGATACGGGACCTTCAATCTTCACGCCCATTGATTGAAATGCACGCAAGGTTGCCATGCAATCTTCACCATCTAAAAACCCATTGATGGTGGTCGTTCCCGTTGCAATCGAGCCTAAAATGATAGCTCGATGAGAAATCGACTTATCCCCAGGTACAGTCATTTCCCCTTTTAATTGGGTGGATGGTCGACTCACATAGTGCGAAGTTGTCATAGAAATTCCAGAGAAAAATCTTGCATAAATTGAATAAGGGTCATGACGCCTTCTAAAGGCATTGCATTATATAAACTAGCACGTAGTCCCCCCACAGTGCGATGTCCTTGCAACGCAGAGAGTCCATTTTGTTGAGCTCTCGTAATGAATGTCTCTATCAGGTCTTGTCGCTTCATGGTAAAGCATACATTCATGAGAGATCGTGATTCTTTTTGTACGCTACAAGAATAGAACGGTGATGAATCGATATATTGATATAAGGCATCAGCTTTTTTTAAGTTCATTTGGTAAAGTGCGTTTACTCCCCCTTGCGCTTTGATCCATTTCATCATTTTTAAGGCAATGTAACAATTAAAGACAGGAGGGGTTGCATATACGGAGTGATGTTCAATATGGGTTTTCTCATCAAGCATCGTAGGGATGTGCGAATGAGTGGAGTGATTGATGAGATCAGATCGAATAATCACCATGGTCAACCCTGCTATGGCGATATTTTTTTGAGCACCAGCAAAAATCAAACCATAGTCTTCGATATTGATGGGTTCAGACAACAAACATGACGTCATATCAGCCACCAAAGGAATGTCCTTTGTTTTAGGCGGCTGACTAAAACGAACCCCATTCACTGTCTCGTTTGGGACATAATAGATATAAGACGTATTGTTTGCCCATTCTAAGGAGTGACAGAGAGGAGCATGAGTAAACCCCTGAGCCTCAGAGCTTGCAACAACATAAGCGTGTTTTATTTTAAGAGCCTCTTCATAAGCCATTGAAGACCAAAGACCTGAGATGCAATATCCTGCTGTTTCTTGCTCACTAAGAAGATTCATAGGGATCATCGCAAATTGGGTACGTGCCGCGCCCCCCAAAAATATAACGTGATACTGCTTTGGAATAGACAGTATTTCTCTAAATTCCGTTTCCAGTTCTTCCATTAAATGTTGAATCGGTCGCGTACGATGCCCAATTTCCATCACAGACATACCAAGACCTTGCCAATTTAACAGTTCTTCTTGGACCTCAATGAGAATAGGCAGAGGCAATGTCGCAGGACCTGCACCAAAATTATACGCTCTCATCATCACTGAGTTCTGCTAAATCATCCTCATCATGAATTTCTTCTATCCGTTGCATACCAACGACTTGTTCACCAGCGGCAACATTAATCAGCCGTACACCCTGGGTATTTCGACCAATAATAGAAAGCTCATTCACCTTAAAGCGCACCAATGTGCCTTGATCGGTAATTAACATGGCTTCATCTGTATCAACCACTTGAAGTGCGCGAACGACTCTGCCATTACGCTCATTGACTTGGATGGAGATCACACCTTGACCACCACGTCCTGTGATGCGATATTCCTCTATATCCGTTCTCTTGCCATAGCCAAATTCGGTGGCAGTTAAAATAGTGCCACCTGGGTTTACCACAACCAATGAAATAACAGACTGTCCTTCAGCAAGACGAATGCCTCGTACTCCTCGTGCTGTACGTCCCATAGGTCGTACAAGATTTTCATCAAATCGGATGACTTTACCTGCATCTGAAAACAACATGATATCTTTGCTGGCATCGGTAATATCAACACCCACAAGCCTATCCCCTTCATCCAAATCAACTGCAATAATGCCGCTGCTTCGTGGTCGGCTGAATGCGTTCAAAGGTACTTTCTTCACTGTGCCAAATTTCGTGGCCATAAAGACAAAAAAGCCTTCTTCATATTGCCGCACAGGTAACATGGCCGTGATTGCTTCATTTTCGGCCAGTGGCAAAATGTTGATAATGGGTTTACCCCTTGAAATACGACTGGCCAAAGGTAGCTGATATGCCTTAAGCCAATATAATTTACCGTGATTAGAAAAACACAATAACGTATCGTGGGTGTTGGCAATGATCAAGCGCTCCACAAAGTCCTCATCTTTGACATGAGTGGCTGACTTGCCTTTCCCGCCTCGTCGTTGGGCTTGATACGCTGAAATGGGTTGGTACTTGACATACCCTTGATGAGATAGCGTGACCACTACATCTTCTTCTGTGATCAAATCTTCAATGGTTAAATCTTCTTGAGAAGCAGTGATTTCTGTTCGTCTCGCATCCCCAAATTGTGCTTTGATTTCTTGTAGTTCTTCACGAATCACTTGCATCAAACGATTAGGCGATGACAAAATATCAAGTAAATCCTTAATGACATCGAGCAACTGTTCAAATTCATTCAAAATCTTGTCTTGTTCCAATGCAGTCAATCGATGTAAACGAAGATCAAGAATAGCTTGCGCTTGTATAGCGGATAAACGATACCCTTCTTCACTCAGACCTAAGCCCATCGGCAAATCATCTGGTTTTGATGCGCCATCGCCTGCTTTTTGTAACATGGTAAAGACCAATCCGGGCTGCCACATTTTGGCAAGTAATGCATCTTTGGCATCTTGAGGAGTCGGTGATTTTTTTATCAAATCAATCATTTCATCGATATTGGCCAAAGCAATGCCTAAGCCTTCTAATAAATGGGCGCGGTTACGTGCTTTCTTTAATTCAAAAATACAGCGTCTTGTAACCACTTCTCGACGATGTTTAATGAATAGTTCTAAAATTTCTTTGATATTTAGTGTTCTTGGTTGCCCATCAACTAAAGCGACCATGTTGATGCCAAACACATTTTGCATTTGAGTATGAATATACAAATTATTGAGCATCACTTCAGCAACTTCACCGCGACGAAGCTCAATCACCACCCTCATCCCTTGCTTATCTGATTCATCGCGAAGACCTGTGATCCCTTCAAGCCGTTTTTCTCTCACAAGTTCTGCAATTCGTTCCACCAATCGCGCTTTGTTCACCTGGTAAGGAAGCTCATTGATAATGATAGCTTGTTTGCCAGACTGTTCATCTGTTTCAATTTCAGTTCTTGCGCGAATGACGACACGACCACGACCCGTACGATAGCCTTGGATGATACCTGCACGGCCATTAATGATGGCTGCCGTTGGAAAATCAGGGCCTGGAACAATCTCCATGATGTCATCAATACTTAAGTCAGGATTTAGAATCAAAGCAATGCATGCATCAATGATTTCAGATAAATTATGAGGTGGAATATTGGTTGCCATTCCAACTGCAATGCCTGACGAACCGTTCACCAGTAAGTTGGGGACCCTTGCTGGCAATACAACTGGTGCAAATTCTGTTTCATCGTAGTTGGGGCTAAAATCAACTGTTTCTTTATCTAAATCCGCAAGTAACGCATGAGCCAATTTGGACATTCGCACTTCGGTATAACGCATAGCAGCTGGCGCATCGCCATCGACAGATCCAAAGTTACCTTGTCCATCAACCAGCATATAGCGCATAGAAAAAGGTTGCGCCATGCGCACAATGGTATCGTATACAGCTGTATCACCATGAGGATGATATTTACCAATCACGTCCCCAACCACACGTGCTGATTTTTTATAAGGCTTATTCCAATCGTTGCCTAATTCGGTCATCGCATATAAAACGCGTCGATGAACTGGTTTTAATCCATCCCGAACATCAGGCAAGGCTCGTCCGACAATCACACTCATCGCGTAATCTAGATAAGATTGCTTTAATTCTTCTTCGATATTGACTGGTGTCACTTCTTTGGCTAAATAACCCATGGTGAGGACGTATCCTTATGCAATAATAAGCGTGTTTATGTTACCACATCTCCCTATTTAAAAGAACTCATATGGTCGTGTTTCTTGGCATAGAAACCTGGAATTATGATAAGCCTTGTGACATGATTCAATGCTCAGTGGCTTCAATCCTTTTGGTCAATAACATTTAGTGCCCTATCGTAAGGACAACAGGATGAGAAATTAAGAATGGATAACCAGGGTTTTGATAGGAATAACTATCCTCATTTTCAGCCCTTTTGTATATGCAGGTAAGCCACTATATTTTGTCACTTATCTTGCTACGATCTAGCAACCGAACAACCGCATGCTATAATGTGTTTTTTATAGGAGCTCACATGAAACCAAAAAATGCGCGAATCACCATTGAAGGTCATCCACCTATTGATCTCCCTATTTATTCGCCGACGCTTGGGAAGGATGTCATTGACATTAATCAACTGGGATCTTTAGGTATTTTTACCTTTGACCCTGGTTTTATGTTTACGGCTTCTTGTGAATCTAAAATTACTTTTATCGATGGCGAGAAAGGGATGCTGCTCTATCGCGGTTATCCTATAGAGCAATTGGCTGAAAAAAAGGATTATTTAGATGTTTGTTATTTATTGCTGAATGGTGAGTTACCAACTTCAAAAGAAAAAACGCAATTTGTGAGCTTAATCAATAATCACACCATGGTTCATCAACAAATGTATCAATTTTTGAATGGATTTCGCCGGGATGCTCATCCAATGGCTATCATGGTGGGAATTGTTGGTGCGCTTTCAGCGTTCTATCATGACTCTATGGACTTAAACAATCAACACGACCGTTATATTTCTGCGATTCGTCTCATTGCTAAGATGCCGACGCTTGCTGCCATGAGTTATAAGTATTCTATTGGTTTACCTTATATGTATCCAAAAAATAAATTTTCTTATGCTGAGAATTTTTTACATATGATGTTTGGCGTTCCTGCAGAAGATATCATCCCAGATCCTGTGATTGTAAAAGCAATGGATACTATTTTTACTTTACACGCTGATCATGAACAAAACGCATCCACGTCTACTGTAAGACTTGCGGGCTCTACAGGTGCTAATCCATTTGCCTGTATTTCAGCAGGCATTGGCGCATTGTGGGGTCCTGCGCATGGAGGGGCTAATGAAGCTTGCCTGAACATGCTGAAAGAAATTGGTGATATCAGTAAAATCAATCATTACATCAAGCGGGCTAAAGACAAAGATGATCCCTTCCGTTTGATGGGTTTTGGTCATCGCGTCTATAAAAGCTACGACCCTCGTGCAAAAGTGATGCGCGAAACCTGTCATAAAGTCTTAAAAGCAGTGGGGGCACAAGATGCGCCTTTGTTTAAATTAGCGATGGAACTAGAGCGAATAGCCTTAGAAGATGAGTATTTCATTGAGAAAAAACTCTACCCCAATGTTGATTTTTACTCAGGAATCACCTTAAGTGCCATTGGTGTTCCTACCAACATGTTCACCGTTATTTTTGCATTAGCAAGAACAGTGGGTTGGATGTCGCACTGGTTAGAAATGACAGGCAACAAATTTAAGATAGGCAGACCAAGACAACTGTATACGGGCGAAAAAGTTCGCAACGTTTAGCCCTCATTCAGCAGTTCAATCATCTTTGATTCAACTGCTGAGTTTAGAATAATGGTGATCATCTGGTTATTCATAGGCCAACTTCAACATGTTTATCGCTTTTTGCCAACCTTGATAATCTGAGGCTCTATCGGCCTTTGTATGCTCTTCTACTTTAAATGTTTGATCACAAGGCCATCTATCTTGAAGATCTGCTATTGACTGAATGAGACCGCACCCAATCATGGCCAACATCGCAGCACCCAAAGACGTTGTTTCTACACTTTTTGGTCGCTCTACCACCAAACCACACAAGGAAGCTAGGAATTGTAAAAACCAGTTATTCACAGCCATTCCTCCATCTACCCTTAAAAGAGAAGGAGCAATACCACTGTCTTCGTGCATGCACGATAAAATATCAAAAGTTTGATAACAAACACTCTCCAATACTGCTCGTGCAAAATGCATGCGATTACTTGTTCTAGATAAACCAAAGAAAAGTGCGCCCGGAGTAGATAACCAATAAGGGGCACCTAATCCGGTAAAGGATGGCACAAAATAGACTCCTTCATTCGATGATAAACCTCGAGCTAATTCTTCAGTTTCGCCTGCACTTGAAATCATTTTTAATTCATCACGCAACCACTTCACAGAAGTTCCGGCTTGATACATACTGCCCTCTAGACCATAGGCTGTTTTGCCATGAATACGATAGGCAATCGTCGTTAATAATTGATGTGATGACATCACAGGTTTATCGCCGGTATTTAGGAGTAAAAATCCCCCTGTACCATAGGTGGCTTTAATCAAACCTTCGGAAAAACACCTTTGCCCTATCAATGCAGCTTGTTGATCCCCGGCGACTCCACAAATCGGTATAGACACACCAAACAACTCTTCCCGTATAGTGCCAAAATGCGCATCACTTGAACAAACCTGAGGTAATATGGACGGTGATACCTCAAACAATGCTAATAAGTCTTGATCCCAACACTCTGAATGAATATTAAATAACATCGTTCTAGATGCATTAGTGATGTCTGTCAAATGGGAAGCGCCCCCGGTTAAACGCCAAATCAAAAAGCAATCAATGGTACCAAAACAGAGCCTATCTTCTTCCAAAAGCTTTTGAGCCATCGGGACATGATTTAACACCCAATGTAACTTGCTTGCAGAAAAATATGGATCTGGCAACAAACCGGTTTTCGAGTTGATGATTGGCGCATGCTTAGTTAAAGCCTCACAAAACGCTTCTGTTCGTCTATCCTGCCAAACAATAGCGGGGTATACACATTGTCCAGTTTCTTTATCCCAAATCAAGGTTGTTTCACGTTGGTTGGTCAAACCACACGCCAAAAGTTGGCTTGGATGACATTCTAAAATCACCTCATGAATAGCTTGTCGTGTTTTTTCCCAAATTTCTTCTGGATCTTGCTCAACCCAACCCGGTTGTGGGTAATATTGTGTGATTGGATATTGTTTAGAACAAACCAGTTGGCCCTCTATCGTATATAACATGGCACGGGTACTACTTGTTCCTTGATCAATTGCGAGAATATAATCCATGTATGGTATTTCCTAGTGATGGTAGCGTTTGAACCGGTATACAAAAAGAAGCATGCCGGTAAGTGCAATCTTTAATATAATCATAAGTGAAGTAAATAATCAGTATTTTCATGTAGAATAGCTTTGTACAATACCGAGGTAGAATAAATAAAAGTCAATTGTGGAGTGATGTCACATGGACAGTGTCTTTGATGTTGCAATAATTGGAGGGGGAATTAATGGGTGCGGATGCGCTGCTGATGCAGCTTTACGCGGGTTATCGGTGGTGCTTTGTGAACAAGACGATCTCGCCTCAAAAACATCATCCAAAAGCACCAAACTGATCCATGGCGGATTACGCTATCTAGAACAATTTGATTTTTCTTTGGTTAAAAAAGCGCTTTTAGAGCGGCAAATCCTACAAAATGTAGCGCCTCATTTGGTCCATCCGATTTCATTTGTTTTACCTTACCAAAATAATCTACGCCCTTTATGGACTTTACGAACTGGGTTGTTTCTTTATGATCATCTAAGCTCAAGTAATCGCTTGCCACACAGCACATTAATTACTCGTAAAAAAGATCCAAATTATTTTGCACCCTTAGATCCTCTTATTCATAAAGGCTTTCTTTTCTATGATTGTTTCACTGATGATGCTCGTTTGACCATCACTAATGCCTTGCAGGCCAGCTTGCATGGTGCAAGCATCATGCCACAAACAAAATTGATTCATGCACAAGTAGTTAAAGGCATTTGGCAAATACTAGTCCAAAAAAAACAGGGTAAAGCCTTTCAAATCAAAGCAAAATCGATTATCAATGCAGCGGGTCCTTGGGTAAATGATGTCAATCAATTACTAAAAATTCCGGTGCATCATGACATTTCGCTAGTCAAAGGAAGTCATATCGTTATTAAAAAACTGTACGAAGGAGAGCATGCTTATCTTCTCCAACATCCGGACAAACGCATTGTTTTTACCATTCCCTATTATGGCCATACATTGATTGGTACAACCGATGTGGCTTTTTCTGATACACCAAACAACGTTCAGATTGCTCCAGAAGAAATCGATTATTTATTTA
>JAKBCM010000142.1 GCA_021807845.1 Pseudomonadota bacterium | reverse complement strand
CGTCTACGTTCAATGCCTCACTAAACGCGCGTTCGAGCGTTTTATGCACGTCATGATACCCACAAACAACCATGGAGCCCCCACTGCCATGTCGATAACGTGAGATCCCTTCTTGATAAGCGCGTTTGAGAAGAGGATGTGAGGATAATGACAAATAATCATTACTACTGAAATGAATAACATGCTCATCTGATTCACACACACGCCGTTGCCGATGTAGACCCTGCTGTACCAAAGCGGTGGTATATTCCTTTAATTGCAGGGTCAACGTTTGGTTCAATCTATTGCTCAAGTGACAAAAGGGGCTCGGGGCGTAACCCAAGTTTTGCAAAAAGAGTTTGATCTTTTTCTCGTTGTGGGTTGTCTTCAGTGAGTAATTTATCACCTATAAAAACTGAATTAGCGCCCGCAAAAAAACAAAGCGCTTGTAATTCATCACTCATTTCAGTCCGACCAGCGGTTAAACGTATTTTACTTTTAGGCATCAAAAGTCTTGCAGTGGCAATGGTACGTGCCAGCTCAATGCCATCAACAGGCACGGCCTTAGCCAAAGGAGTCCCTTCAACCGGAATCAATCGGTTAATAGGCACACTTTCCGGAGGTTCTTCAAGATTAGCTAGAGTACATAAAAACTCAATTCTATCTTCTCTACTTTCACCTAAGCCTAAAATACCCCCACAACAGACATTGATATTGGCACGACGAACATGCTCTAAGGTTTGTAAGCGATCATCAAACGTACGCGTCGTCGTCACTTTTTCATAGTAACTTGGGGACGTATCAATATTATGGTTATAATAATCAAGGCCTGCTTCCTTTAACTCTGTTGCTTGTTCAAATGTGAGCATGCCAAGCGTCATACAGGTTTCAAGACCCATTTCTTTCACGCCTGCAATCATTTGTGTGAGTTCGGGTATGGCAGAGCACGGTGGACTACGCCAAGCCGCCCCCATACAAAATCGCGTTGCCCCCCCTTCTTTAGCCTCTTTAGCAGCTTTAAGAACTTGCTCTACAGACATTAATTTTTCTTTGGCAACATGTGTTTTATGGTGTCCACTTTGTGAACAATATCCACAATCCTCAGGGCACGCACCGGTTTTAATACTTAAGAGTGTTGACATTTGTAAGGTATTAGCTTCATGGTGCAACATATGGGTGGTGTGCGCTTTATAAAGTAAATCATTAAAAGGTTGCTCATAAATCGCTTTGACTTCATTGATGGCCCAAGAATCTGATGACTTCTCCACTTTGACTCCCTATTTTTTATTCTTATTGAACATGATAAAGTCGTTCCCTTTGTTGTCAACCAAAATATATAAAATGGTTAATCATGAGTCACTTCTCGCTGAAGATTTAAAACACATTTGGCACCCTTGTACCCAAATGAAAGACTTAGCAACAAACCCACCATTGATTGTTCATGGCGCGAAAGGCAGTTACTTATACACCGATCGTGGCCCTATCATTGATGGTATTTCTAGTTGGTGGTGTAAGTCCTTAGGTCATGGCTTTCCTGCTGTTATCAATGCCATCAATGAACAATTATCAACATTTGAACATGTCTTAGGAGCGGGTACGACTTATTCCAAACTGGTTCAATTAGGCATCCGTCTCTCTGAAATCAGTGGCTTACAACATTTATTTTTTGCTAGCGATGGGGCTTGTGCTGTAGAAATCGCTATGAAATTGGTCTTGCATGCCAATCAAAAAAAAGGATTTTCAACTCGTAATCAATTTATCGCCTTAAAAAATAGCTACCATGGTGAAACTTTGGCTACATTGAGTGTGAGTGACTTAGGACTGTATAAACAGCCTTTTAGAGACTTGGGACCAAGTTGTCACTTTTTGCAAAACATACCCTATGTTTTAAATGAAGAAGATCCCTTATGGCACGACTGCTCTCTGGTTTGGGAAGCCGCGTTAAAAGAATTGGAGGCTATCAAAGAGAACGTGTGTGCACTCATCATAGAGCCGCTGATTCAAGGTGCAGGCGGAATGCTTATTTATAGCAGAGACTTTTTGCGTAAATTAAGAGCATGGACAGAAGAGAATCAAATCTATCTTATCGCGGATGAAATCATGACAGGCTTTGGCCGTACAGGACAATGGCTTGCTTGTCATCATGCCAATATTACCCCTGATCTCATCTGTATCTCTAAAGGTCTGACTTCAGGAACCTTACCCTTGAGCTGTGTATTAATTGATAGTGCCATCTATGATCTTTTTTACCATGATGTTGCTGACGGTCAATCCTTTCTCCATTCCCATACTTATAGTGGAAATCCTCTTGCAGTGAGTGCAGCACTTCAAACGATAGAAACCATGACCTCTCTTCATATCAATCAACGTGCAAAAGAATTAGGACGATTGATGCACCAGTACTTTAAGGAAATCGCTCGAGAAAGTGGTAAAATTCACCATGTCCGCACTTTAGGGGCAATGGTTGCTGGCGATTTAGAAACGCGAGCAAACGACCCTCGCATTGGTTATCGGCTCCATCTTGAAGCACAAAAAAAAGGGGCCCTACTTCGTCCGCTTGGAAATACACTTTATTGGCTACCACCACTAACAACCGAACCACACACAATAGAACAACTGGCAGATATCACTTTAGCCGCAATAAAAGCAATCTATTGAAGTGTTGGTTCACTATAAATAGCTTTAAAAACCGCCTACACTTAAATGAAGGAAAACCATATCGCGTACCTCAAGTGAACCGATAAAGGCAAATTGCATGAAGCAAATGAGAGCAGAACTGGTCTTAAAAATCATTTGGTGGATTTTATTTACCTTTTTCATCACTTTAACCTCGTATTACATTTGGCAACAAGAGCAAATTTATAAAAAACAACGTTTAGCAAGTATCTCAGATGGCATCAGCAATAACATGGAAGGTCTCATCAATGAGTTAATGCAATCGATCTATAGGATAAACATCAATGAACATGAGATGAAACATTGTGATGCTCGATTAAGACCTGCATTAAATCAATTGATTTTTAATAATCCTCGTTTATCTGCAATCGCTATCATTGATGAAACAAAACCGCTGATTTGCAGTACTTTCAATCACGTACCTCCACTACTTAAACAAAATACAGTATCACGCACCATTTATGGTCCCATTAAAATAAATGATCTGGGTAAACCCACATTCATTATTCAACAAAGATTTGGAGAATATATTGTTAATCTTTACGTGCTAAAAGATATCCTTGCTGAAGCGCTCAAAACCAATGCTCCACTCGCCAAAATCGTAGCGCTTTATGATAACACGCTAAAAAAAACCCTCTTACAGATTGAGCGTCAAGATCCGATCGCCAGATGGCATGACAGCAATCAAATGAACTATCTTAAAAACTCATCTATTCATAGCGCTATGTCTAATACCGCCATTTTACCGTCCTTAAACGGGTTTCTGATTGTC
>JAKBCM010000014.1 GCA_021807845.1 Pseudomonadota bacterium | reverse complement strand
GATTCACTCCCGTCCAACATAAATGATCAGAAAGCCAGTGAGGCTCTATTCGTTTTGCCAGTTGTTTGACTTGGCTCAAGTAATCCCAATCGAGAGGATCACAACTTCCGATAGACATGGATACACCGTGCATCACCATGGGATAATGTTCACGGATCTTGTCTAAAAAATACAATGGCTGACCACCCGGAACCAGATAATTTTCGGTGATAATTTCAAACCAATCAACAGATGGCTTCTCGTTGACAATGGTTTGATAATGATCAGTTCGTAATCCTAACCCAAATCCTAGAAAGGGTTTTTGCTGTGTATTGTGAGGCATAGTGTCATTCCATTTTATGGGAGAGATAAACAAGTAAATACTGATAAATGAAACTTTGGACAAAAAATTTGAGAGAGTGAAGTTTGTCCGTCCATTCCAAAAAATACTTATTTATTAACATAACATGCTATAAAATGGAATAAAATTCATGCATCTTCAGAAACAGAGTATAATCCTCTGCAGAAAATTGATGGGTCTTTGTTTTGTTTGACTGTTTTGTGAGTAGAGGAACTGATGCGTTATATTTATACGTTTATTCTTTATTTGTTAACTCCCTTTATCTTGCTGCGCTTATTTTGGAAAAGCCGACGTTTGCCAAGCTATCGCCATCGCATTGCTGAACGGTTTTCTTTATCGAACAAAGAGTTAACCCCTGTTGACCTGTGGGTTCACGCGGTTTCATTAGGAGAAGTCGTTGCGGTGACGCCATTGATTGAGGCATTGCTAGAGAAAGAATGGCGAGTATGTGTGACCACTATGACACCAACAGGGTCAGAGCAAGTCAGCAAACGGTTCGGTCATCGTGTTGGACACCAGTATTTACCTTATGATTTGCCTTGGGCTATTCAGAGATTCTTTAATACCATTAAACCACGGGTGGGTTTGATTATGGAGACAGAGATCTGGCCAAACTTAATTTATAAAGCAAAAAAGATGAATATCCCTCTGTTGCTTGCCAATGCTCGGCTTTCAGATCACTCTTTTAAGAGCTATGAAAAATATAAGTATCTGTTTAAGCCCGTTTTGAATCAAATGACGACCATTTTGGCGCAAAGTCATGAGGATGCCAAACGATTCTTATCCCTAGGTGTAAGAAAAGAATTGGTCCAAGTCTTTGGGAATATGAAGTTTGATGTAGAGTACACATTCTCAGAAAACAAAGAGTGTAGGCAATGTAAAGAGCAATGGGGAGAAGGGCGTGTTGTCTTTATTGCTGCGAGCACGCATGATGATGAGGAGAGTCAATTATTATCTCAATTTCATCGTTTGAAAAACAACATCCCAAATCTATTGTTCTTGATTGTTCCTCGTCACCCTGAGCGCTTTCAATGGGTATACCAACTGTGTAAGAACCAAGGGTTGAATACCGGTCTTCGGAGTCAGCCAAGTACGATAGACCCCTCTATTGAAGTGATGGTGATTGATTCACTAGGCGAGTTGCTACAGTTTTACCAAATGAGTGATTATGCTTTTGTAGGGGGCAGTTTGGTGCCTGTCGGAGGGCATAATGTTTTAGAGCCCATATCCGTAAAAGTACCCGTCTTCTGTGGTCCTTATATGAATAATTCAAAAGAAATTTGTCGAGATTTGGTCAATAAAGGTGGTTTGGTTATTGCTGAAGACTTGGATCAACTGATCGGTGCATTGATAGAGATGCATCAAAATCCAACAAAAAAACAACAACAAATAACGAATGCGCTTGAAGTACTCACAGCTAATCGTGGCACAGTAGGACGATATTTAGAAAAAATAGAAGCATATGCAAGGTAATAACATCAAGGCTACATGGCGAAAGGGTGGCTCGGTGGTGCTTGTTTTTCACTCGCAACTTGTGAGCATGTAAAACAAGCACCATCGGGGCACGCCCTAATAAACGTCAAAATAAACTTAACGCTAATTGGAAGTCCACGCCCACGTGACCTTAATCTTTTAACATTTTCTCAAGGTAGTGGATATTGGTTCCACCTTGCAAAAATGACTTGTCATTTAAAATTCGCTGGTGAAGTTCGATGTTGGTTTTGATCCCTTCAATGATGATTTCATCCAGGGCATTGCGCATTCTCGCGGCGGCAACTTCTCGAGTTTCACCATAGCTTATCAGCTTTCCTATCATTGAATCATAATTAGGAGGTACAGTGTAACTGCTATAGATGTGAGAATCGAAACGGATCCCAGGGCCTGCTGGTTGGTGCAGTAATCTAATGGTGCCAGGAGAGGGCATAAAGGTTTTGGCATCTTCAGCGTTGATGCGACACTCTATGGCATGTCCTCGTAGATGAATGGCATCTTGTGTTAAGGTAAATGGGATGTCACTTGCAATTTTGATTTGTTCTTTGATCAAATCAATGCCTGTGATCATCTCTGTGACTGGATGCTCCACTTGAATTCTGGTATTCATTTCAATGAAATAAAAACAGCCATCTTGATATAAAAACTCAAAAGTACCTGCACCTCGATATTGTAAATCACGGCAGGCCTGAACTACTCGATCACCAATTTCTTTGCGTAATTTAGGTGTGATGCCAGGCGCTGGCGCTTCTTCTACGACTTTTTGATGGCGTCTTTGCATGGAGCAATCCCGCTCGCCTAAATGGATGGCTTTTCCTTGACCATCTCCTAACACTTGAAATTCAATGTGACGTGGATTTTCTAAAAACTTTTCCATGTAGACCATGGGATTATTAAAAGCAGCTTTGGCTTCACTCTGAGTCAGAGCGATGGCATTCAGTAAGTTGGCTTCGGTATGCACCACCCGCATGCCTCGACCTCCTCCACCTCCTGCAGCTTTGATAATGACTGGATACCCAATTTTCCGCCCTAAAGATAAATTAAGTGCATCATCATCAGATAAAGGTCCATCGGATCCAGGGACACAAGGAACACCTGCTTTTTTCATGGCCGCAATGGCTGAGACTTTATCCCCCATTAAGCGAATGGTTTCGGCACGAGGACCAATAAAGCGAAAACCACTTTGTTCAACAATTTCAGCGAAATCAGGATTTTCAGCAAGAAATCCATAGCCTGGATGAATGGCGACTGCGTCAGTAATTTCAGCGGCTGAAATAATGGCTGGGATATTTAAATAACTTTTTTGTGAGTTTGCTGGACCTATGCATACGGTTTCATCAGCTAAGCGCACATGAAGTAAATCTTTATCCACATCGGAATGAACAGCAACGGTTTGAATCCCAAGCTCTTTACAAGCACGCAAAATTCTAAGTGCAATTTCACCCCGGTTGGCGATAACAATCTTACTCAACATCAACAAGTCCCCTATTCGATGATAAACAAGGGCTGGTCATATTCAACTGGTTCACCGTTGGCTACAAGAATAGCCGAAACAATACCAGCGCGGTCAGCTTCTATTTCATTAAACATTTTCATCGCTTCAATGATACAAAGGGTATCACCCACTTTTACCGATTGCCCAACAGTCACAAAAGGGGGAGCTTCAGGTGAGGGGGAGGTGTACATTGTACCAACCATAGGTGCTCGTAATTTGTGTACAGAAGCTTTCATTTCTGCAGGTTTAGGCTCCACTCCCTGCTTAGCTGAAGCTGCATGGCTGGCTGGTTCAGAATAGGAGATATGTTTAACGGCAGGCGCTTCCATAGCATGGCTATAGCGACTCAGTCGCAATGATTCTTCACCTTCCTTGATTTCTATTTCAGCAATGCCTGTTTCTTCAAGCAACTCAATTAACTTTTTTATTTTTCGAATATCCATTGATTACGACTCTCTTAAATTAAAGTTTTCAATGATAGCTTGTAGTGCCAACAAGTATCCTTTTGTCCCAAGACCTGAAATAACACCCTCTGCTATATCAGAGAAATAGGAATGTTTACGGAAAGACTCTCTGGCATAAATGTTACTGATATGCACTTCGATAAAAGGAATTTGAACACCTTGTAATGCATCACGCATCGCAATACTTGAATGGGTATAAGCTGCCGGATTAAGGATAAGATAATTGATTTCATCGACCAAAGCTTGATGGATGGTATCAATTAATTCGGCTTCTGAATTGCTCTGTTCTATAGACAGGTGAACTCCTGCTGATTGAGCAAGCGTTTGAAGCTGTTCATTGAGTTCAGTGAGAGGCATAGAACCATAAACTGAAGGCTCGCGAATGCCGAGTAAATTGAGATTGGGCCCATGCAAAACAAGTATCTTTTTCATGAAAAAGCGCTAAATAACCATATTCGGCTGATTTTGCCTTAATTTTACTAAAATGTCTATATAGACGAGGATATCGAGAAGATGTGGACACGTTAGCTTCAAATTATTACTAGGTGTAGGTAGAATGAATACATATCAAACTGGAATGAGCTTATGACAACGTATTTAACAGATGTCACCTTGAGAGATGCGCATCAATGCTTGATTGCAACCAGGATGCGCACAGAAGATATGTTGCCCATTTGTAAAAAAATGGACGAGGTTGGTTTTTGGGCTATGGAAGTATGGGGCGGTGCTACTTTTGATGCGTGCCTGCGTTTTTTGAAAGAAGATCCATGGTCTAGATTAAAACAATTACGTCTCGCCTTACCAAATACTCCTTTATCCATGTTATTACGCGGACAGAATTTGTTAGGGTATCGTCATTACGCCGATGATGTAGTCAAAGAATTCATTCATCTGGCAGTGAAAAATGGTGTTGATGTGTTTCGTGTGTTTGATGCTTTGAATGATGTGCGTAATGTAAAAGTGGCCATTCACACCATTAAAAAGTTAAAACGACATGCGCAAGGCGCTATTTGCTATACAACAAGTCCAGTGCATACCTTAGAGAGTTTTATTGAAATGGGTAAAGCTTATGTTGACATGGGGTGTGATAGTATTGCCATCAAAGACATGGCAGGTCTATTGACCCCAGTGCTCACAGTTGAGTTATTTAGTGCCTTATCCAATGCGACAAAATTACCGATTCATTTGCATACTCACTCTACCTCGGGATTAGCAAGTATTTGTCATTATGAAGTCGTTCTTAGCGGCTGTACACATCTTGACACGGCTATTTCTTCATTTTCTGGAGGCGCGTCACATCCAGCTGCTGAGCCCTTGGTTGCAGCACTTAAGGGTGGTCAATATGATACAGGTCTAGATTTGAGCTTACTCCTTGAAATTGGCCACTATTTTCGTGAGGTTCGAAAAAAATATCACCAATTTGAGAGTGAAGCACGTGAGATAGATCCCAGCGTGCAATTATATCAAGTGCCTGGAGGTATGATTTCTAACTTGTACAACCAATTAAAAGAACAGCATGCGTTAGATAAGTTGTCAGCAGTTCAAGCAGAAATTCCAGCTGTTCGAAGTGATCTTGGGTTTCCACCCTTAGTGACTCCAACGTCACAAATTGTAGGGACTCAAGCGGTATTGAATGTACTCACTGGTGGACGTTATAAAACCATTACCAATGAAGTCAAGCTATACTGTCAGGGTAAATATGGCAAGCCTCCCGGTAAATTGAATGCGCGCTTGCGCAAAAAAGCCATTGGTCATACAGAGGTCATAGACGTCAGACCTGCAGACTTGTTGCCTTGTGAGTTAAAAAAACTCCGTCAAGAGATAGGTGATTTGGCCATTGAAGAAGAGGATGTCTTAACCTATGCCATGTTTGGAGAAGTCGGTCGACAATTTTTAGAGCATCGAAACAATAATACCTTGATCCCTGAACCCCTGGTGGCTCCTACCACCGCCTCTCATCCAGCCCATATTTCAGAGTTTGAAATGGCATTGCATGGTGAAAGTTATCACGTCAAAGTTGCAGGGCAGGGACTGCGTGGGCATGGCAAACAAGCGTACTACTTATGGGTAGATGGCGTGCCAGAAGAAGTGATTCTCCAACAGATTATTGAAAATCATGAACAAGAAGCCTCATTCTCGACTGCTCACTCAAAACCTTCGCCAGGTGATGTGACTGTTGCCATGCCAGGTGTTGTTATCGCTATTCAGGTGACAAAAGGTGAAAAAGTGCAGGTCGGCCAAGTCTTACTGGTGCTTGAGGCAATGAAAATGGAAACGGAGATAGAAGCGCCCATTTCAGGCATTGTTGAAGAGATATTCTGTCAAAAAGGAGAGAAAGTAACGCCAGAACAGATTTTAATAAAATTGACTTGTTCAGACCAGCCAGATGTTTAGGGATATTGATTATTACGCAATATCGTATATAATGAGCATTTTTTAGCCATAAAGAGCAAAAGGTATAAGATGAAAATTAGAATTAATTTGGACGAATCACAGCCCGGTTATACATTAGAGGATCAAAGCGATAAGAATGTATTTCATATTTTTATATCCACCAGCCAGCCATTTGGAGCAATAGACGTCTTAAGTTTAAGAACAAGTGCGATTGAGCGATTCATGACGATAATGATTCAACTACACCAAGCCTATCCACATGTCCAATTGAATTCCATTGAAATTGATGGGGAAATCGATCTGACGCAATTTGATATACCCACTTTAACACTGGCTTTTCAAACGATTGCTATGTTTAATCCCAATATAAAAGTGAGTTATCTTAGCCCATTTTGGTCAATAGAATTAGGACATCTCTTGGATAGAATGGTTACAGAGTATTCTCTTGATGTAACAACAGCAATACTCCCTGTTGAATCACCTGCTCCCGCCAAGCCTTCTCGACGAAAGAAAAAGAAAAGAGATGAAGATGAACTGGACAGTGATACGGTTCAAAATAGGGATATAGACTTAGATGATCCAGAGATTCTTCGTACTTGTGGCGCTAATGAATTAAAGAGATCTTGTCGATTAAAAAATATGACAGAAGAAGAGTATCTCATATTGTCAGCACAACGTAAAAAATTAATCAATCAGCACTCTTGCAAGGAGCGTCGAAAAAAAATAAGAGAAAGCAATGCCGAGTTAGCTGAGCACTATGCACAACTACATTCCGAGCATCAGTCTTTAGAAACAGCTTATCAAGAGTTACAAAAAAGACATCATGAATTACAAGAAAAATATGACAGTCTTTCTAGAGAAAAAATACATCCGGAAGTGAGATCATCAGATGAAGTAACGAGAACAAGTGCTTTGGGTGAAGATAGCTTTCCATGGACTGATGTAGATGATAGTGTACTTGAGGGTTATGACTGGGCAAGATTTTTTGCAGCTCCTAGAGCTTCTTCGAACAGCACGCAAACATCAGCTCATCAATCAATCGCAGATGGTTCAGAGTTAAAGAAGGACGTGCAGTCTTTCAGCATTTCTAGGTTTTCTAAATAGCAGAGGTTACGTATGAAAATACATAACTAAATACGGTAACGTTCACGTATTAGTCAAGCATGTTTTATGCTTAATGCCTGTTCTAAATAGTGAGCCCTCTTGTCTTTCTCGAGTAATTCTGGTATCAATCTCTCGCTATAAAAGGAAATCTAACGGAAAAAAGTAAGAACCTAGTTCATCATTTCAACCTAGGTTTTTACTTCTGAATCAAGAATAGTCCCTCGTACACTTAATGGAGAATAAATATGTCGAAGAATGTCTATGCGTCATCGCTTGCTTTGTGCTTAAGTATGGCCACTTCATCAGCATTTGCAGTAGAGTCCCTGTCATTACAAAAAACAACCATCCGTGAATTACGCCAAACTTTTCAGCTGGTATACCCGGGTTTTAGTCCCAGAGCAGCTACCCCTAAACAAGACACATTGCAATTTGTGAATGAACATACCGATGCAAATCACGTGACCCATGTTCGTATGCAACAACAATATCATGGTTTTCCTGTTTATGGCAGCCAAGTGATTTTGCACGCACCCTTTCCCTCTTCTAAGCTCTTGTCGCAACAAGAGGGTGTTAGCATGAATGGTCTTTTGTACCGAGGTCTTCAAGATGAATTAGGACAACCCGCACCCACTTTTGTTAGTCATGCAGCACGCGCATTAGCGCAATTCAAATTGCAATATCAAAATGTGACCATCAGCGATGAAGAAGTGACGCCTATCGTCTATATCGATAGCAATCATCATGCGTTATGGGCTTATAAAGTCAGTGTACTTGTTTCATATTCAGACAAAATTCCTGAACGTCCTACAGCAATTGTAGATGCGAATACCATGAAACCTTTATTGCGATGGAACGCCATCAAAACAATGAAGACTACGGTAAGTGGGCTTGGGTTTGGTGGAAATCCTAAGATTGGGGAGCATCAATATGGCAAAGATTTTCCAGCTTTACCCATCAGTCGAGATGAGGCTTCAAATCTTTGCTACATGGAAAATAAGGACGTTAAAGTAGTGGATATGGGGCATAGATATTCCGGTACTCAAAATACAATGCGTTTTGGCTGTAAAAAAAACGACGAACTACCATTTAATACCTATTGGACAGGATACAAAGGGGATGGGTACGATAAAAAAAATGGGGCTTACTCTCCTTCCAATGATGCTTTGTTTGCTGGGGTGGTGATTAAAAACATGTATAAGGAGTGGTTTGATCTGGAAGTATTACAGGAAAGTGGTAAACCCATGCGTTTGGTGATGCGAGTTCACTATGGTGAGGGGTATGAAAATGCGTATTGGGATGGTCAACAAATGACTTTTGGTGATGGTGAAGATATGTTATACCCTTTGGTATCTTTAGGCATTGGAGCCCATGAAATCAGTCATGGATTTACGGAACAGCATTCAAATCTAGAATATTACGGTCAGTCAGGTGGCATCAACGAATCTTTTTCAGATATGGCAGCTCAAGCAGCGGAGTATTATGCTCAAGGCAAAAATACTTGGGCCATAGGATCAGAAGTGATGAAAGAAGATAGCGGACTTGAAGCATTGCGCTTTATGGACAAACCAAGCCGAGACGGCAAATCAATTGATAGCGCAGATCAGTTTAATGATAATATGAATGTTCATTACTCAAGCGGAGTCTTTAACCGATTGTTTTATTTATTGTCAAATCTGCCTGATTGGGATGTAAAAAAAGCATTTCATGTGATGGTCAAAGCAAACATGGATTATTGGACACCCCTTTCTACTTTTGATGAGGCAAGTTGTGGCGTAATAGAAGCCACTCGAGATTTGGGCTTCTCGATTGATGACGTTCAACAAACATTAAAACAAGTCATGTTGCAATGTGTGTGATGGTTTGCACGGGTTGCGAGTTTAGCCAAACGCCCAGATTTAAGTAGACTTAAGACGTTTCTGAATCCTTAACAAACATAGCTTTTCTTCAGGTTCGAAAGGACTGGTGAGCATGTATGCTGCTTTTTTCGAAATGATAGCCTATGCTTTTTAATATAGGACCTTTGTCCAGGACATTTTTAGGAGCTGTCATGGACAAAGATAGAAGTAATGATTAGCTTTACATTTGGCGGTGTGTATGCAGCAAGCTGTTCGGTCTGTTTCCATAATGACCTATAATATCCACAAAGGGTTTGGATTGGGTAAGGTGCGTTTTCTACTTCCTGAAATGCGCGAAGCAATTGCTCTGTTAAACCCAGATTTTGTTTTTTTACAAGAGGTTCAAGGCGCTCATCTTCGGCGCGAAAAACGCATCCAAGCCTGGCCTGATACACCACAATTTGAATACATTGCCGAGAAAATTTGGCCTCATTACGTGTATGCTAAAAATGCAGTCTATCAATCTGGACATCACGGTAATGCCATATTAAGTAAATATCCTATCGAGCGGTTTGAAAATATCAATTTATCATCAATCCATCGAGCTTCCCGTGGTATTTTACATAGTCAATTGATCCTTGGGGAGGACCAAATCACCATTCATTTGTTATGTGTGCATTTGGGATTATTCAAGAATGAACGAGCAGAGCAATGTAAGGCGCTCATGACACGCATCAGCGAGCTTGTTCCAGAAAATGAACCTTTGTTAATGGCCGGAGATTTCAATGATTGGCGCAATCACTTATCCAAACCATTGGCTGAAGAGTTGGGTATTTTGGAAGCTTTTTACTCGATTGAAGGCCACCATGCTCGCTCATTTCCTGCCATAAAGCCTGCTTTATGTGTAGATAGAGTGTATTTTCGTGGCATGAAAGTGCACAATGTTCAATGTTTACAAGGTAAGCCTTGGAGAATGTTATCTGATCACGTGCCACTTTATGCGCAGTTTCATATGTAGGCGTTTATTCTATGGACAACCCCGCGAACAAGCTCTGAGAGATCCTCACAAAATTAAAACCCCTCCGTACCGCGCTTTATGCGCGGTACGGAGGCAGTTTGTAAAAACATTATGTTATATTCAAATTTTGTGACCATCCCTCAGGAACAAGCTGCGAAGCGTAACCATTTTAAGAGGTCAAGTGTCAAAAACTGAAAAATCGAGTCAACACATCCTACTCTTTATTAGGATGATATTCTCCAAAGCAAGCTAGGCTATTTAACGCCGCACGTTTTAACAAAATGTCTTGTGCTCTGACAACATTCTCTGATTTTCCTTGCCAGGTTTGTAGGCAGTCTTCTTGCAAGGCTCGGCCATAGGAAAAGCTTAAGATCCATGGTTGCTGATCTATGCTGTTGATGGCATTTAAATGGGCTGTTGCTTGTTTGGGTGTTTGACCCCCAGATAAGAAATTGATAGTGGGGACCGCAGCTGGAACATTATTTCGAAAGACACTCAACGTGTACTCTGCAATATCTTCTGGAGTACTAAATGGCTCTGCGAGTTTACCAGACGTGACCATGCTCAGTTTTAGAACGATATTTTCTAATTCAACCTGGTGTATGAACAGTGCATTGAATAGTTCGTGTAAGACCATTTCAGAGGCTTCAGCACATCGTTCAATCGTATGAGAGCCATCCATTAACACTTCTGGTTCAACAATGGGAACAATGCCTACAGATTGGCAACAGGCTGCATAACGGGCTAGCATTTCAGCACCTGCTTTCATGGCTGTTAGACTTGGCGTGTAGTCTGAAATAGAGTAAACATTACGCCATTTGGCAAATTTTGCCCCAAGATTTTTGAATTCGAGTAAGCGTTCTGTCAAGCCATCTAAACCTTGTGTGACCTTTTCATCTTCTGTATTGGCTAAGGTGACCAGGCCTTTGTCTACTTTTATGCCAGGAATTATCCCTTTTTGTGCGAATAGATCAGCAATAGGTGTACCGTGTTTATCTTTCTGATGAAAGGTTTCTTCAAATAATATAACACCATTGATGTATTCATCTAAACCTTTGGTGGTTGCGAGCAATAATCGGTAATCACGACGATTCATCTCATTATTTTCAATGTTTATGGTAGCAAATCGTTTTCCAATGGTGCTATTGCTTTCATCAGCGGCTAATATTCCTTTGCCCTCTTGTAGCAAATGATCCATCGTTGTTGATAATTCATTGTAATACATACTGTTTCGTCTCCATTTTCTAATGACGTTAATGCTTCGTACAGCGTTTCACTGGTTTTGTCTTGCACCTACGCTTCATCCCGAGCTTGCGAGGGATCTCCTGAATATAGCACTGTACTTATTTCGGAGATCTCTCGCAAGCTCAGGATGACAGTGCTAACGGAGCAAGACAAAATCAGTGAAACACCGTACTAGGTTGAAATATATTTTTCGCGAATGATACTTTGTATTGCAAATCCTTGATCTTTTAAATAAGCGAAAGAATCATCGATCATACTGGGATTTCCGCACAAATACACAATATCATCCGCGGGGTTTAAACATAACTCTTCAAAAGAGCTTTGAACATGGCCGCTAAATTCATGAGGACTGAGACCTTCTTTGGGTTCGCGACTTAAGTGAGCGCGAAAAATGACGCGTGAACAAGCGGCACTTAAGGCTAGAAATTCATCTCTATAAAGGACATCTTCGCGCTTTTGTATGCCTTGTAAAATGACAACCTGAAGATTCGGATGCGTTTGTAATCGTTGATTAAGCGCGGTTATCATGGCCCGATAGGGTGTGACACCGGTGCTTGTAGCAACTAGGATATAACGTTTAGGTGTCTCATCTTTCAGCACCAAACGACCAAACGGCCCTGTGATGTTGATGCTATCTCCATTTTGTAAATGAAACAAAAGCTCAGTTCCTGGACCTTCCGGTACAAAACCTGCGGCGAATTCAATGCGATTGTTTTGTGTTGGAGGATTCGCAATGCTATAGCTTCGTCGTAATATTTTGCCATGATGTTCAAAATGAATCGTAATGAATTGGCCGGGTAAATAGTCAAACACTTGGGCATTTGCACATTTAAAAATAAAATGTTTGACTTTTGGCGACAGCATGTATGAGTCTTGTAATATGATGGGAAATGTATTGGCCTTCATGTTGATGAATCTATGAGTTCGAAAATGCTTACTATAGGGGAAAATTTTTCTATTGCAAGTGATTCTGACCCGTTTCATCAATACACCTAACAAAGGGTGGCCAAACTCTTCTTGTTCAGTGAGTGGGGGTTGGCTGTTACTTCAATGCACACATCAAAATAAAAAGTGTATAATTAACATATGAACGGTGATGTCGTTTCAATGCTTGGCAACTTGAGCCGGGCTCTTTTTCCAGTAGAAACTCTGATATCAGGGTTAGGTTACCTTATTGGTATTATATTTATGGTAACGGGCTTGATGAAGATGAAAGCGGTAGGGAGTGGGGGGCATTCTAATGAAAAAATATTTGTTCCTCTGATGTATTTTGTAGGGGGTTCTGCCCTCATCTTTTTGCCTTCTATGCTGACTTCTTTATCAAAGACGGCATTTGGTTCAGGTAATATTTTGCAATACATCCCATATAATCCTTATAATATTTATAATTCAATGGGAATTCTTATCCAAACAGCTGGTTTGATCTGGTTTGTACGGGGCTGTGTGTTGCTGGTTCATGGGAGCAGTCCTG
Organism: Pseudomonadota bacterium; assembly: GCA_021807845.1. The sequence continues at coordinate 2,196 of JAKBCM010000014.1, read as the reverse complement.
GTGTCAAAGAAGGGCCAAAAGGGCTCGCATTCATTGGAGCAGGAATTTTAGCTGTTAATTTTCAAGAAACTTATGGTGCATTGAGTTATATTGCAATGAAATTGTTGTCTATTACAGGTATCGTACAGAGTTCGGTATGAGACTAAAAAAGGGAGCAGGGACGATGAAACGGCGAATGTTGATCATATTGATGAGTTTCATATGTTTACCAATGTGTTGTTATGCCGCAATCCACAATGAGATAAAGCCGCTGCTTTTTTTACACCATATCAATGTCATAAAGGCTTCTGAGCGTGATGGGGATGAAGTCTATTTTGATGTGAGTGTTTATCGCAGCAATCACGCTGAACAGTATTTCCGTATCCCTGAAAAACCCTTTCATTGGGTATCTCAATTGGTTGGAAAATTGTCACAAGTCAAATTATGGTCTGAACCTATCAAAGAAGGCGAGACTGTTGTGATCATCGTGTCTCTCATTGAAACGGATGCCTCCTTCATCGAACCAGATGATTTGATAGGGGTGATGAGGATAAAGCTTAAAAATGAACATGGCGTCTTACAAGCGCGTTGGACTATGCCCAATCATCTTGAGGGACCAGTGACCGTTCCAACCGATCACAATGACATTCAGAAATTTGATTTGCGAGGCGAAGGGAGTGATTATGAGGTCTTCTTGTCCATAGAAAAATAGCTACGGGCAATGCTCAATCTTTTTTGTCTTCACCACAAATTTTCAAGTTATTGTTTTTCGCAAATTCTAAGATGGTACGATACAGTTCTGGATTTGATTTTTTAAGTTTTGGATCAAGCAATACACATTTGTATCCCTCGTGATTGACACTGGGTTGTAATAGGGGAGAATACAAGATACGGCTATTTTTAAAACTAGCTAAGGTACCACTCATACGTTCAGCCCAATCACTAGGACGGAAGGTTTTACCCTGGTTAGTTATCCCTTCTATGATGATTTTTTTATCTTTGGGTTTAGTCATGATACTTGAAGAATAACATCAATACGTAGAGTATAGCATCATCGGGTGATTTGAGGTTCATTTTTAGGAAGGAGAATGGCTTTGTCTTGCTGTTGTCTCTTGTTGTAATGTATCTGCCAAGGTATCAATGCTATCCGTCACAAAATCAAATTGGTCTTCCTCTTTTTTTTCTTTTACTGTTCTAAATTCTAAAGGACGGTTGATATATGCAGTTTTATAGCCACAAAGCTGTGCGGCCTTCAGATCATAAGGATGTGAGGCAACGAGCAAAATCTGAGAGGGTTTTAATTGTAAGGCTTCAGCTGCCATTTGATAGACCGATGGATCGGGTTTATAACGACGAAAGCGTTCACCTGAAAGAATCACATCCCAGTTCAAGTGTGCATGTTTTGCCAGATCTTCTAATAGTTTGATGTTCCCATTCGAAAGAGGCCCAATTGTAAATTGTTTTTTGAGCTTATCGATACCGGAAATGGAATCAGGCCAAGGTTCTAATCGATGCCAAATCATCCACATGTGTTCTTTTTCAACATCTGAAAATCTATCGGTGATGTGGTATTGGTCTAAAGTATGATCAAGAGCGATTTTATTGAGCTCATCGACTATTGCAAAGGGTTTTTTGTCCTCACTGATGTCACTCATATTTTGAGAATAAGCAGTTACCCAGCTTTCTACAAATGCTTCACAATCGATATCTGTGATTCCTTTTTGTAGGAACAAAGAAGAAAACTCTTTCACCATGGTTCCACGCCAGTCGACAACTGTTCCAAATATGTCGAACAATACTGCTTTTATGGGGTCTTTTGGAGAAGTACCGTCTTCGGTTACTTTGCTCGGCATTGGAAAAAAGGGCATCATATTCTCTTTTTCAAATAGTGAGGCGTTATGATTAGTATAGCATCAAATATTAAACGGCCTGATGCTTGTCATGCTGCATTTTAAACAAAATTCTGCTCTAATAAGTGCCCGTGGGCGTTATAGAGCAATTGTAGATAGACCCTAAATATTAGATCGTTACGGATTCGGGCTCGGGCTCGCCCACGCTTCTAATTAGCATTAAGTATATCTTGACAAATCGAATTCTCTATTTATTTCTTGCTAACCCTGCTATATATGAACGCTTGTGCGTCAGGGTCCTGTCCCGGTGGTACTTGTTTTACATGCTCACAAGTTGCGCGTGAAAAACAAGCACCACCGTGCCACC
>JAKBCM010000013.1 GCA_021807845.1 Pseudomonadota bacterium | reverse complement strand
GGTGTATTCGCTGGTGTGGGGCCAAATGAGTATTATGCAGAGCTAGAAAAATTGGGGTTCACCTACCATGAGCTTGATGTGTATTCGGTCACTGGAACGGTATTAAATATGATACCCGGTCGGGTCGCTTATACGTTTGATCTCAAAGGTCCTGCTTTGAGCATTGATACAGCATGCTCTTCGTCCTTAGTTGCAATCCACTATGCTTGTCAAAGCCTCAAAAATCGAGAAATCGATTTTGCTTTGGCTGGTGGTGTCAATCTGCTATTAAGGCCGGATGCTATCGTCAGTCTATGTAAAATCAGAGCACTATCTCTCAAGGGACAATGCAAAACGTTTGATCAGCATGCCGATGGATATGTGAGAGCAGAAGGGTGTGGCGTGCTTTTTCTCAAGCGAACGGCAGATGCTATTCGTGATAAAGATAACATTTTAGCCATCATCAAAGCTTCTGCAGTCAATCATGCAGGAAAATCAGCAGGTTTAACGGTCCCTAATGGGAAAAGTCAAGCGGATGTGATGCTGAAAGCGCTTCAGCAAAGCCATTTGTCTTTTCATGATGTGAGCTATATTGAAACCCAAGGGACGGGTACTTTGATAGGTGATCCCATAGAAGTCCATGCCATTAATCAAGTCTATGGCCATCAGCGCACACGCGATAATCCTTTATTTCTTGGTGCTCTTAAAACCAATATAGGTAATCTTGAGAGTGCATCAGGTGTTGCAAGTCTCATTAAAACGATCTTGAGTATCCAGAAAAACAAAATTTATAAAAACTTACATTTTGAGCAATTAAATAACAACATACAGATCGGTGATACCAAAATCCCTGTGCAAAGCATCCCTTGGTGTACGTCAGAACCTCTCAAATACGCTGGTGTGAATGCTTTTGGTTTTAGCGGTACGAATGCGCATGTGATTCTTCAATCGGCACCGATAAAAGAACTTCAAATCACAAGCAAAAGAACTGACATGAATGCGTTGGTTATTTCGGCAAAATCCAAGACGGCTTTAGATAGATTAGCAAAAGAGTATCAACAGTATCTAGAAACCACATCCGATGATTTTAGTGACATTTGCTTTACAGCAGCCACGTGCCGAACTCATTATAAATATCGATGCGTTGTTGTGGCAAAGAGTGCTTTCGAAGCCAGTCAGTTATTGGATGAAAGCCGCAGTAGTGAATCTTCTTCTTTACAATTAAATGTATTGATAGCTGATTATTTAGAGGGGAAGACAGTTGATTGGTTATCATATTATCAAGGCCATCACCATGAGTTTAACAAAGTCACTTTGCCTCAGTATGCATTTGATAAGTTAGCGTATTGGTTAGAAAAAAAGAATGAAATAAAGACAACAGAAGACGTCAGTAAACCTGTGCTCGCTCTTCTTCAACAAAGCTCACGAAACGAACGATTAGCAACCGTAAGGCAAATGCTTTGTGAGAATATTGCGGATATTTTGAAAATAGATCACATCGATAATGTGAAGATCATCAATAATCTCTTCTCATTGGGCATGGATTCATTGAAATTTTTGGAGTTGAGAAGTCGGATTTATGATCAATTACAATGTCCAACGTTTAGTTTGCCCATCGAATTTTTTATAAACGATCCAAAAATAGACAAAATTACCCACAACATTGTTGATGAATTACAATATTATTTCGATCATTCTACCCCTCAAATACTTACCGAACCACTTCATCAAGAAGAGACCGCTTTGACAGATATTCAATATATGTATTGGGTGTCTCATAAGCTTGAAATTGTTTTCAATTGTGGGTTGCAAATACAACTCAATGGTCAATTGAATAGGGATTATTTAACTCAAGCCCTTGATTTTACCATTCAGCAACATAGTATTTTTTGGTTCCATTTTAGTGAACATGCGCCATTGCAAATGTTAAAAAGACGGGGAAAATTCAGATTACATTATGAAGATATCACGGCCATGTATGATCAGAATATTCTGAATGAATTATTCTATGATAACTATTATTTAAAAATCGATTTAACCATCCAACCTCTGATTCGAGTCTGCCTTTTTAAATTAAATCAGGATCTCCACGAACTTCATATCTTTATTCCGCATATCATCATTGATGAGTTTTCATATCGAATTTTTCTTGATCAATTTCAAGCCAATTACCAAGCATTACTGCTTGGTAAAGAACTGATACTTGTTCCAGAGAAAAGAACCTATCTAGACTATGCGAAACACAATAATCTACATTTTGGGAAAGAGCTGAAGGAGAAAATTGATTTTTGGAAATTATATAATAAGGATTTTCAAGGGTTGAGCTTAGGTGAGGCGAATCATTTGCAAGAAGCTGCGTACCAAACCAGGTATTTGTTTCACTATCCTATGGACAGAACACTGGTTGAACAATTTAAAAACTGGCATCAAGAAAAAAACTTAAATGTCAGCTTAGGGTTCATTGCGCTTTGTCAAATTGTATTTTATAAACTGAGCCAACAGAATAAAATACCCATCACACTCTTACACAGTGGCAGGGAAGGCGTTGATTACAACAAAGTAATTGGATTGTTTATTGAACTGAAAAGAGTCAACGTTACACTGGATGAAGATTATCGATTCATTGAATTTATCAAATCCATTGAGAATGAATTATTAAAAATTGCACCCTATCAAAAGTGTGCCCAATACATAAAAAATCGCGGTTTAAAAAAACATCGACTCTCCATACCACAGTATTTATTCTACGCTCATCAAAAATTTGCGCTAAGCAAACATTTTAAAAAGACAAAACTCCATTCTAAGGTCATAGATTACCATTTCAGATACTTAGGTATCAGAAAATGGGTCGCAATGAAGAACATTTTTAAAGATAAACTCAAACAAGAGTACAAGTTAAAATTAAGGGTGCTGAAACCTGCGCGATTGCAAGTCATATTTAATATCACATCGAGTTTTTTCATTGAGGAACCTAAGAGTAACCAGTTTGTAGATCTCATCAAAACTTACCCCAATCATTATGGGGGTGCAGATAGACTCCTCGGGAACCAAACATTATGGATTTGGTTTACGAATGATCAACAGGGTGAGTATCGATTTTCTATCAATGGTCCACTGACAGACGCTTGTAAAGATCAAATTGCAAATGGATTGACTCATATGATGACAAGAGTATTGGAGAATGATGAGCAGACGATTGCTCATCTAAAGCTGCCTTAAAAAAAAACAATTTGTGCTAATGAAGGATATTTATTATAATCGAAGGTTTTGTATATCATGATAGGCAAAATGACGAGGTCATAATATTTATGAATAAAGAGCAACTTCTTTCTTTTATCCAGAGGCAAAGCAAGCTACAAAAATCATTAGAAAATTTGTATGTTGATGATCATCATGGGTTCAATCCTACTCGATTAAAACAAGAATTGTGTGCAAGAAACTTGGCGGTTGATCAGTCAGCGTTATTGGCTACTATCATGTTGCAGTTAAATGGAAATGAACGTGCAGCGTCTGTCAATGTAAACCTTACTGTATTCCGTGACAATTATCTCGAACAGCAAAGATGTGCTCAAGTGTTCCTAGAGTATGCAGGTCCAATAGCTAAAAAGAAACTTCTTAAACTAACCGATTTGCCAGACAAGTTGATGATGGAGTTAAGCTCTGAGGATGATCTAGATGATATATGTAAAGACATATGGGGCAATTCAGACCCATTTCATTCTGGGGCTTTCCCAGGTACGAGCGGAACTGTGACTTATCTAGCATCTGAGCAAGTCTTAGCTTCTTCTAAAAGCGATAAAGAGAAAGATGGGGTGTTATCTGGACAAAGTGCTGAGTTCATGGCCGCCATGGATAGTTTGGATACTGAAGCAATAGATCTATTACTCTCAAATTTTATTAATGTTAAAGCTCCTGCTGGTCAGTCGTCCCAAGTTGCCGGGGCGGTGGGTCAAGAGTTACCTATTGATTTCAATATGAAGGACCGAAAACCCTCTCCAAAAGCTCAGGCCAAAGATGCTTCACTCCTACCCACTCAATCAAAGCCTGATTCTTTACATAATGAGCATGATGAAATCGTGACAGGTGAGCAAGTGGCTTCTAGGCACACTTTTTTTGCTACTCATGCTCCAACATTGCATCGAAGAGCAAAGAGAAAAAATACACATGAACAATCATCTGAAGATGAAGAGTATCTACCTAGCAGAAAAGAAGAAAGAGTAAACAGTAAACGATCGAAACATTTAGAATCAGCTTCTCCTAATATGAGTAAAGCAGAAATAAGAAGAGCAGGGAACAGATTGTCGGCGCAACGTAGTAGAGAAAGAAGAGTAAAGGAGTTCAACGATTTATTTTCTGAAAATCAACGTTTGGCAGAAGAAAATAGTAAATTCAAAAATCTGGTGAAAAAATTAAAATTAAAATTAAAATCAGTCACTGAAGCTGATGAGTCATGTGATATGAGTCATGGAAAATCTCATCCCTAGTACAACGTGTCACTGATTTTGTCTAGTTCCTACTCGTCATCCCGAGCTTGCGAGGGATTTCCTGAATATAGCACAGCACTTATTTCGGAGATCCTTCGCTAGCTCCCAAGGAACTTCTTCCTTATTTCCCTGGGGAGAAGGTGCCCGCAGGGCGGATGAGGGGGCAGTACCCTTCAGCCTCAATGTCATTAGGTGTCTGTCTTACAACAGGTGTATAATCATTTCATGGGATTCACCGTTATCTCGCGACGAAAATGACTCATATGAATCGTATTGTTTATCCACTACTCAAGTTGGCAATACCCTTATCTATCACCGGATTGCTGCAATCTTCCGTATTTTTTTTAGAAACGTTATTTCTTGCTCATTTGAACTCAAAAGCATTGGCTGCAGGTGCTCTTGTTGGTTGGTTGTTTGGGACTATTACCTATTTTTTGAATGGTGCGTTGAGCGCTATTAATATCCTTGTCGCGCATGAGCATGGTGCAAAAAATGATCACGCCATTTCGCTCATTGTTCGGGATGGTCTTTGGTTATCCGTCCTTTTAGCAATACCTGCCATGCTATTGTTCTGGAATATGTCTTCGCTCTTTTTGCTCATGGGTCAGGACAAAGCAACTGTTTTTCTTGCTGAGCCTTATTTGCATTCACTGACTTGGGGAATTTTGCCCACCTTTATGATGTTTGCATTGTTAGAGTTTCTCATTGGCCTAGGCCATGTACGGATTATATTAATTTTCAGTTTATTGTGTGTTGTTCTCAATGTTTTTTTAAGTTTTGCACTCATTTTCGGTAAATTTGGTATGCCTAAATTGGGCATATCTGGTGCTGGGTGGGGGGAAACCATTAGTTCAGTGATCACAGTTGTTATTTTGTTGACCTATCTATTCACGCACAGAGTTTACCAACATTATTTTTATTTTTTGTTTAAGGCAACGAAAAAACATCATTTCTTTGATCTGTTACGAATTGGTGTGCCCACTGGGATCATGTACTCCATAGAAGTGACCTTTTTCCTTGCATTGACGGCAATCATGGGTACTTTTAGTAGCTTGGCGATGGCTGCCAATCAAATTGCATTACAATATATGGAAACCTTAATGCAAGTCATTTTTTCCATTGCTCAAGGGACTACCGTGCGCATTGGACATTTGTTAGGGGCAGGAGAGAAGGTTCTTGCTGAAAAAACGGGGTATGTGGGGATCCTCATTTCTGTTCTATTCATGTTTGTTGTGGGCCTATGCTATTGGATCTTTCCAACGAGCTTAATTTCTATCGATTTCGATGTCCATTCTGTAAAAAATAGAGAAATCACCCACCTTGCAGTCCAGTTTTTATCTATTTGTGCGATATTCCAAATGTTTGAGGCCACCCGTATCGCCTTATTTGGTGCATTACGTGGATTGAAAGATACTCGGTTTACTTTACTCATTTCGTTTCTTAGTTTTTGGGGCATAGCTTTACCCTTAGGTTACGCTATGGCGAGTAGACTTCATATGGACGGTGCAGGTCTTTGGTGGGGCATGGTGATCAGTTCCATCGTAAGTGTGCCTTTGCTGGTCTGGCGGTATCGATTCAAGATGAGTGAATACTCGGCATCTTCTTATAGCGTGCTCTAGTCATTCATGCTAGATGTTTGATGCCATAACGCTTTCACTCTTTTTTATTCTTATCTAACTGCATAGCCAATGAAGTCATGCCTGAAAGCCCCCCTAATTGCATGGTTTCAATGGCACTACTTGGGACAAGAACAATGGTGGCATTTTCTTTTAATCCTTCGTACAACATATTCATAGCCCTTAAGTGTAAAGCGACTGGGTTTTGTTCATAAGTTTTTGCCGCTTCGCCAAATTTTTCAGCGACTTGACGTTCTGAATCTCCTAAAATAACACGCGCTTGACGTTCTCGTTCGGCTTGTGCTTGCATCGACATGGCATTTTCAAGTGCTGGGGGAATTAATACATCTTTCACCTCTACTGAGATGACATTGACACCCCAAGGCTCTGTTCGCTCATCGATGATCATTTGTAATTCATTACTGATTTTGTTGCGGCCTTCGAGCATTTCAGAGAGCATGGTTTTGCCGATGACATCACGAAGAGCCGTTTGAGAGGCCCAAGCAATTGCAGTTTGATAGTCAGCCACTTCTAAAGCTGCTTTTTCAGGATCTATGACCTTCCAGAAAAGGACTGCATCCACATCTACAGGGACAGTATCTTTGGTGAGCGTTTTTTCAGCTTTGAACGATGTGGTGATCACACGGATATCAATCCAAAAGCCGATGGTATCAATAATTGGAATGATAAAAAAAAGTCCTGGACCTTTTAAACAAGAAAACCGACCCAGTCGAAGGATTACAGCGCGGTCCCATTGGTTGGCGATTCTGATAGACGAAGAGGTGATCATCGCAACCAACACCGATATTATCATACAATAAGTGCTGCTATTTGCTCCAAAAATCGCATTTAAGACATATGCGAATCCTGCACCTATCAATATAATAATGAAGAAGACCAAACTCGAAAAAAAGTTTTGATTTTGCATGGTTAAGTCCTTTTTATGTTCTAGATGTGAAATCACATCCGATTAGACCACAATACTTATTGTTCGGTTCCTTTTGCTACTAGTTTGAAATGAATCATGACTTCGTCTTTGATTTCTTTGGTGCTTGCCCATTCTCCTTGCCCAACGCCAAATGTGCTGCGGTTTATCGATGTGGTGCCATCAACTATGATCTGATTATTTTTGGGTTCAACTGCTGTGAAGGTTAAAGTAACTGGAGCTGTTTTATCTTTGATGGTTAAAAAACCAGTCGCTTGAAAGGTTTTGTCACTGACTTGAGTAAATCCTGTTGATTTGAACACGGCTTTGGGAAAAACTTTGGCATTAAACCATTCGGGGGTCATTAGGGTCGTAGTTAAATCACGGTATGATGCACTGAGTGATGAGATATCAATGGTGATAGTGGCTTGGCTGTGCTTCAGATCGCTCAGAGAAAATAAAATTTGACCGGTAAATGTCTTAAATTCTCCCGTGACTGGAGCCCCATTTTGGGTTGCAGTAAACGTAAGACTGCTTTCTGCGGGAGTCAGTTGCCATGATGGGATGCTGGCTGTATGCCCCATAAAAGGGCAAAGAAATAGTAAAAAAACAGTAAGCCAACTGTCTATCTTAATGATCTTCACGATACCATTCTCCTTAAAATATCATCTTTATTGATAAAATGATGTTTTAATGCAGCTGCTGCATGCAATCCAATAAAGACAATCAAACCATACGCCAACCAAAGATGTAATGATTGAAACAATAGTCTTAAAGACTCATTGGGAGCAATTAAATTAGGTAAAGTGATTATCCCAAAAAAAGAAGCTGGTAATCCCGCGGCTGAAGTAATCAACAAACCTGTGATGGGTAAGGCAAACATAAAACCATAAAAAATCCAGTGTACACTGCGAGCGGCTACTATTTCCCACAATGGAAGTGATAAACTGGGCGTTATGTTGATGAGGCGCCACACCAATCTAAATGCCGCCAGAAACAAGAGCAAAAATCCATACTCTTTATGCCAGCCAAACAACTCCAATTTTTCAATACCGATGGGTAACCTAACCATATATAACCCAAGAATAATTAAGCCAATCATTAATAATGCCATCAACCAATGAAGACAAATGGTGATGATGCCAAATCGCGTATCTGTATTGATGAAATGCATAACACCTTCTTATTGTGCGTTTTTATATGCTTCTGCCCCAATTTCTATACTGACCTCATCACTTAAATCAGGAAGTAAAGTCATCATGTTAAACTCTGAACGTTTGAGCACTGTTTTGCCCGTAAACCCTGCTGTGAGTTTGTCGTTGATTGGATTTTTCCCCACTTTATTTAAAGTCACCTGTAGTGTGATGGGCTTTGATACGCCATGGATAGTTAATAGGCCATGAACACTGGCTGAATTTTTGTTGATGGGGGTTACTTTGTCACTGACAAAAGTCGCTGTGGGATATTTTTCAACATCAAAGAAAAGAGGGCTTTTGAGATGTTTATCTAGTTCAGGAATGCCTGTGATGAGGTTTGTCAGTTGAATGGTTGCTGATACCTTACTATTTTGAGGCTTTTGTTCATCTAGGATCAGTTGGCCATTGGCATACCATTTTCCAATTTGGCTTGAAAAGCCCAAGTGATTGATTTTCCATATGACATAGGTATGTTGGGGATCCAAAGTCCATTGCATGGTTTCTGCATGGAGTGACAATGGGAGAAAAAGTAGCCATAGGGTCTTAAAAAAATAGACGAAAGTCCTTTTCATCAGTATCTCCGTGATTATTTTTTGACAATTGGGGCTTTTAAACTCCCTCCAACCAACCGATCGCACATGCCCTTGGGCAGGAAAACAAAGGCGTCAGCTTGTCTATCTTTGGTAGAGGAGCCGGCGCAAGAAGACACAGCAGTTGCGCAATCATTTAATCCTTTTTTCACAATGCCGAAACATTTTTCCGAAGATGAAGATGGAGAAGATGTATCAAGGCTATTGCTGTTTGCATGAGCATGAGTCATCAGCAGAAACGTAGTCATGGCGGTGATGACCATTTGATCGATAGATTTCATATGATTTTCTTAACCCTCTTTTCTATTATTAGGGTGTGTTGACAAATTCTAGTGTAATCTAATGAAGGATACTCGACTAGTCCCCCAGTATTGCCCTCAAACGTTTAAACACACTCGCTTCTTTCTCATAGCATAGAATGTTTTTAAGATATTTTCTCACCCCAGATTCTGTTATAACCCCTTCTGGGGCATAGATAGGATCGGACAGACAAGGCATATGACGATGGCGACGAATGATAAAATTAGAAACGGGCAGAATCATATGGACGCTATCAGGTATTAAATTTTGCATGACTTCCACATAAGGTAGGTATTCTTTATTAAGGAATCGATCCATCAAGTCATGAAATGAAGTGAGTTCTGAAAGCGATGCTGCCCATTTAAACGCATCTTGGACCCTACCTTCAAAACAATAACCAATACTCAATTTTTCACAAAAAACACTCAGTCGCCCTGTTTGAAACGCTATTTCTGCTGCACCAAAAAAATTTTTCATGAGACGTTCTAAAAATTGTCTATATGCTTCTCCGTCAGTGTGTTGAATGTGATCGGTGTGTAGAGGTAACTTTTCTTGTAGATAGTATAATTTTCCGAATTGAGTTGTGACATGATTGATAATATCTTGCTCATTATAAATAATCATGGCAACCCCTGGTAGGATGATCTTTTGCATGGCTTTACGCACTTCCTTACTCAGGGGGAGGGCATTGATGCGCACATGAAGGATTTCTAAATGAATAGGAAAGTCCTCTTTTTTCATATCTTCTGTAGAGCCTGTATCGCCTTTGGGACGGAGTTGGCTTAAGGTGGTTGTTGTGAATAATTTATTGATTAATACATTGTTTGCTTGATTTTTTGCGCCCAATAGCCCCCTTTCATAGTCTTCACAGATCACTTGAAGACATAACATTTCTTTGGTATCCAGCGTTTCTTCCTTTAATTTATGCAGAAATTGCATGAGTTCTCGCATGAAAGGGTGGGGGGCTGTAGAAGTAAAAAATGTCCCAGCTTCAGCGGTCGAAATAACTCTTGTGAGCATCAGCAAGTCATAAATAGCGTGTCGATCTAATATGATTTCATACGTAGGATAAGCATAGAGTTTCATCGTCGGCAAAAGATTTTTAATGAACTTTTGCAGAGACGTTGGGAAATGATGCATGGTGTTCTCCATTTCTTCGGGTTTGAATGCGCCACTTTGAAAGAGCATATGTTTCCACTCTGACTTAAAAGTGTGTAAGAAACGGGCATCATTGGGTTCTGGATGAACATCGATGTATCTTCTTGTTGCTTGTATCAACTGTTCATTTTGAATTTTGTTTGGATTGATATGCATGTCTGTACGGTAGGCTTGCTGAGGTGGGTCGCCATAGATGTCTTCTATCCATAATTGTTTGGTTAATTCTGGATATTCTTTCATTAAAAAAATAAGGATGGTTGCCTGTTTAGACCGTGCGGCATAATGAATGATGGTACATCCACTTTTGTCTTTCTGCGTCACTAGTTTTGGATAAAAATCTATCACCCATTGCATCATTTTAGAATTGGTCGCACTTTTCGCAATGATATGGGCGATATTGGCGCCATTTTTTGTTTTTTTATGCATCAAGGCAGGAAAGTTGTCTTTCACCCATTGTAAAGGTGCAATTTCGTCAGAATTGGCACCACAGTGAGAAATATATTCCCCCCGCTCTGTTTTTTTCTTTAATAAGTGAGGATGATTGTTTTTAATCCACTGTAATAACGCTATCTCACCGGACCAGGCAGCATAATGAGCAATGTTTGCATCCTGATTGGTATGGGTGGAGAGCAATGAAGGATGATTATCTTTTATCCATTGCAACATATGAGGGTTAGATGAGCATGCGGCATAATGGGCAAACGTGCGGCCTATATTGTCTTTTTCATATGTTTTTAGGGGATAGTTTTCTTTGTTTAACCAATAGATAAGCGAATGATTGCCTGCTTTGATGGCATGATGATAACAGGTAGCGCCATCTTGGTCTTTGGCCTTCATCAGAGCGGGTTCATTTGTTTTGACCCAGTCGATTAATAAAGGACTGATAGACCAAGCTGCATAATGGGCGATGGTGAGGCCGTTATTATCTTTTAAAGTCAATAAGTTTGGATATGTGATCTTAAGCCATGCCAATAAATTAGGGCGGTATGCATTAGCTGCAAAATGAGAAACCGAACGACCATAATCGTCATTGATATTTAATAGCCTTGGGAATAGATTAATAATCCAATGATAGGCGAGAAGGTTCCCACCAAGTGCTGCATAGTGACCGATATGACGACCACCAATATCTTTTGCATTCAGTAAATTAGGATGAGCTTCTTTGATCCATTTGAGTCCAGTAACATGACCTGATAGTGCTAAATAATGAACAGGTGTGGCTCCCCATGGGTCGGTTTTGGACCAAAAAGAATCCTCCATTGTTTGAAAATCAAAATCCTGTTTGCCAAGGATAAGCAACTGCCAAACAGATTGGATACGGCACAAAGATTTCTTGGGTCCAAAAGGGCCAACAGGTAAGTTTAGGAATATTCTTTCTAAACTGGCGCCCTCTTGTAAAGCCAACTGTAATACGTCTGCTGGTATGCCTTTGTTAATCAGTGTTGCTTGATAATCAATCACATCCTCATCAGCCATCATGTCATCTCCGTCATCGGGATGTAGCAGTGGGTCGTTAAGTAATGAAAGTTTCCAAAAAAGTCATGTACTCAGATCTCGTATATTCAATACTATACATTAATTGTTATTTTATGGTACAATGCCCAATTTTTAATCAAAATAGATATAATTTAATGCATTCATCAGCCTCAAATCCATATCTTCATGGGACAAGCTCCTCTGTATTAGCGTTGCTTCCTAAAACCGACTTCCAATTATTCTCACCCTTATGGATGATGGAAAACCACCAGATAGCACCGATTTGTGGTGAAATTACAGAAGGCGGTCTATCAACGGCTATTTCTGATTCAAGACTCGCTTTTGGGCGCATGAAGGTCTATACCAATACTTATCCTTCCTATGATTTGGAACATATCCTTGATACGTATGCCATTCCGAGTGCACCTCAGAATCAAGAAACATTGGTGATTAATGCCATGAATGCTATCAAACGAGGCAAACGGATTGCTTATAGTAATATTAATGAAATCCTCGTTCATGTGATGCGCTTAAAACAAATGGGTATTGAAAATTCAGTCTGGATGAGCGATGAAGACATGGCTGATTTAGACAAACAATTGGAAGCCACCTATCAGTTTACTTATTTGATCTTATTATTGGGACGAAATATCAATCCTGATGAACACATTGGACAAATGGATCCCCAGAAGAGAGAGGATATTTTAGATAGTATTTTTGCTCATTTGACCTATGATGCCCTTTTGGAAAAGATCATAGCAGCAAACATAGACATCAAATCAATCTATGAAGATCCACACCCATCTCTTGAATCCTTACAAAAAGTCACTGATTTATTAGCCATTCCTAAAGAGTCTATCGTTCAATCTAGATATAAGAATGATAAAGCCCGAAAAGTAGTGATAGATAATCCAAACGTTTTTGTGGTCAACGATACACTTTATACCAAGCCCAAATTCAAGCAAGGCGAGTTCACTCAATTTAATCCAAGCTATTTGGCTTGGCGTATGTTACAAAATTTATCAGGGTATACGATTGCAGATCTTTTAACGGATTTTACTGGTTGTAGATTGGATCAAGCCTTTTTTGACTCATTACATCCATTGATAGAAGAGAGTGCAAAAGCCTTTGGGCATCGATTGTCTATTCTTCGCGAGGTCTTAAAACGACCACCCAACAATATTTATGATACCCCGTATCGAACCTTTATCGATAACTCATTTCCAATCATACTCATGATGGATGATGAAGAATCATCTTCTGAAGACTCGAAGCTAGAATTATTGTTCCCTAATACGATGGAATATCGAACCAAAGTTCCTTTAAAGTTAGGTGAAGACATCAACATGATTGCCACCGATACGCCGGCTCATCAAAAGCAGATTGAATCGTATCTTCAGAACGTTCATTTATCTCATGTGAAAGTGACTACGTTTGATAAACTACTTCAGAAAAGTCGACAAGTCGATATTGATAATATTTTTAATAAAATAGGTCAAGAAAATTCATTTTTGATGGAAATAGTGAAACATTATCACCTGGATATGGATCATTTTAAAGCACATCTACTGGCCTATCAAAAAGCGCTTATCAGTGAGTTGGAATTTCTTCACGTAGACTACGACCATCCCATCAGGGCTGCCAAGGCATTGGCACAGTTAAATCGCGAGATGGATGCAAATAGTTTTATCACATACTTTGAAACGTTTCATCAAGAAGCACAAAACTCAAAGTTTTATCCAAAAACACGGATACTTGCAGCAGCTCTTTGCATCATTCTTGCAGCCATTGTGTTCAGTTGTTTGTTTGGGCTGTGTTTCAGTAGTGTATTCACTCTTCCAGGGATTTTCATAGTTGGCTCATTGGTTGGAACAGTCTTAGGCTCACTATGTGAGCTGTTCTACTTACCTGATCAATATCTCTCATATCAACCCGTCCATGACTCAAAGCAAACGGGCTCTAATCTATATGGCTTTTTTAAACCCATTGTTGACTCTCTCTCAAAGCCTGTGATTGATTCTGTAGAGATTGCTGCACCTACAGTTTGATTTCGTTACAAATGCTATGAAAGTGTCCTATAGTTAAAAGGATTGGGGACTCATTCACCTCATCATACGTTTAACTTGGTATGGATAGGATACAAATGTCGACCCAGACAGCACATACAGCAGGGACCAGACGATGGTCTATGTTATTGATTTATAATATTTATCGTTTGATAAATATCATTGTGTTGTTTGGATTATTTTGGATGAGCACGCATACTCATTTCAACAAAATAGTGTTTGTTACATCGCTTCTATTTTATCTCTTGTTTGGACTTCTTTTCCTGTATTTATGTTATTCCAAGGCCATCAAATTTACCCATCAAGTCCTTTGGTCAGGCACCATTGATACGATTGTTCTGGTATTGTTTATCTATCACATTGGTTATATTCAGTCAGGCCTTGGTATATTGCTCAGTGCTCCCATTGCTATGCTGAGTATTTTGGTGCCTGGGCGTTTGGCTATCTTTTTTGCAGCGGTTGCCAGTTGCATGCTTTTATTCATGAGCATTTTTCAATATGAATATATGGACGCTGAAAATTTTAACACCTTTTTTTTAACAGGGGTGTATGGCGCAGGTTTTTTTGCAACAGCACTCACGGCTTGGTATCTCGCCTATTGGGTGAGGTTGAACGAAAATTTGGCAAAAAATCGAGGTAAAGAATTAGAGAATATGCAACGTCTGAATGAATATATCATCGAACGATTGCAATATGGTGTTTTGTATGTTGGTAGTGATCGGCATATCAAAGTTATGAATAAAGCTGCTCGTCAATTTTTTAACCTAGATGAGTATAAAACCGACATGATTTTAGATGAGCTATCCTCCGATTTGTATCAAAATTATCTGAAATTTCTCAGTAGGAAAAGTGAAAAAAAGTCTATTTCAGCACAAGTTCTCTTAGAAAACCCCTATTTGCAAGTCCATTTCTTCAGAACCTCTGCAACTTCAAATCCAGCGGTATTAATTATTCTTGAAGATATGTCTGTTATTTCACATCAAGCGCAACAACTAAAACTGGCTTCTTTAGGGCGATTTTCAGCCAGTATTGCTCATGAGTTACGAAATCCATTAGGAGTTATCCTACACGCAGGAGAGTTGATGGGTGATACAGTCTCTTTAAGCGAAGAAGACAGTCGGCTTCGAGAATTGATCATCAATAACTGCCATCGGATGGATAGAGTCATCCAAAATGTGCTACATGTATCAAGAAGACAACAGGCAAAGCATCAATCCATTCGCCTAAAACAATTTCTGAATCAATTTAAACATGAGTTTTCTATGACTCATGATTGTGACATGATTTTAGAGATTCCAGTGAAGAAAAAAAACACAATAGCATTTGATAAAAGCCAGTTAGAGCAAGTACTCGTGATTCTTTGTGATAATGCGATACAGCATGGGCGAGATGAACAGATCGG
>JAKBCM010000141.1 GCA_021807845.1 Pseudomonadota bacterium | reverse complement strand
CCCAGTTCCTCACTACTATTCTAAGCGAGATACTATACCGTATTTTGTTTAACCAAACACCTTCTAAGCTCTACAAACACTTTATTTTCGACAGCCAATCTCTTAGCTACCTTAAACACATCATTGGGATCGTGTGAGCCTTTCAGGGTATATAGAGCTTCACCGCTTTGATAAGTCGTGAGTGTAGATGGGTCCTTCATCTCTTCAATAATATTTTGCATGCTTGAAGTGAGTGGTAATGAGTTTCTAATTAGTTTTTTAAATTCATGAATAGCCGTTGTAACAGATGGTCTAAAAGCATTGACTACGTTTCTAATAACAGGCATTTTTCCTCACTTATCGATTAAATTATGTTCAATTTCAGAGTACTTGCAAATTGCTATCTTACAAAATTCATGATGAGCTCAATACTCGTAAATTTTACGGATATCAATTAGTAATAAATTATTTATAGTTTTATTCGCTCAATTGAGCGTTTACCCTTTTATGAAAATCATTTATGGGATTGATTCTGCCTAACCAATGAATAGGCTTGTTCAGTGGCTTGAAGCAACCCTTTCGCTTGAAGGTGAGCGGGCATTTCAACTTGCTTACTATATAATTGATGAATATCAAAATGAGTACTGTAAAGCGCTTTAACCTCATTCTCATCTACAGAAAATGGGGGCCCTTGCATTTCATCTTGGTTATATACCGTTGTTATTAAAAACATCGTTGTTGCAGGATTTATCAATGCCATTAAATATTCAGAGTAAACTCTACGGACATCCATCGGCAAAGCAATCAACGCTGCTCGGTCATACACTGCATCAATTGTATCAAGCACTGCTTGGTCGAGCTTGAAGAAATCGCCTAAAAAAATGGTAATTTCTCCACTGCTATATAAAGTAAAATCCTTTATTTTCGTTATTTTGACTGGGATTTTATTTTCTTTAAAAAAAGCGCTACAGGCTACCTGACTAAGCTCAACCCCAATCACCTGATACCCCTGACCGGCAAGCCAAAGCATATCAATACTTTGACCACACAATGGCACAAAAACACGGCAGCCAGGCGTGAGTTTTAACGATGAGAAATAGCGTTGCATGAGCTTATTAGGTTGCAACTGATTAAATCCAATTTCCTTGGATTGCCATTTTCGGTGCCAATATTCTTTATCCATTCTCAATGGGTCTTCAAAGAAAGTTTAATATGCATATCATGCCTCTTAAGGATTAAGCTACCATATCCAATTTTAGTCGGATATCATCTCCCTAAACAATGTAATGGAACACCCCTGATGAATCAACTCAGTCCTATAGACAAATGCTTAATGGAAATAGATTTTGCTATCAGAACCCTAATGCCTCCTAAACATCGACTCGCTAAGAGAATAAATCCAGGAAAAAGCTTTGATGAACCTTCATTAAGTGCCAAAGAAAAACGCCACGTTGCGGGGTTGATGAGAGTGAATCATGCGGGTGAAGTCTGTGCGCAAGCACTCTATAAGGGTCAAGCAATCACTGCAAAACTAACCACCGTCAAAGAACAAATGTGTGCCGCCGCCGCTGAAGAGACTGATCATCTGGCCTGGTGTGAGGAACGCTTACAAGAGCTCTCAAATCATCCTAGTTATCTGAATCCCATGTGGTATTTTGGATCTCTGATGCTAGGGGCCATGGCAGGACTCATAGGAGATGAATGGAGTCTCGGTTTTGTAGAGGAAACAGAGCGCCAAGTCACCCATCATTTAGAAAAACATTTAACCCAATTACCCCCAAAAGACAGTAAAAGCCAAGCTATCCTGATGCAAATGAAAGAAGATGAGGCTCACCATGCAGAAGTTGCACATCGTGCAGGCGCTCATCCATTGCCCTTTCTGATCAAGCAATTAATGCATAAGGTATCTAAGCTCATGACACAAAGTAGCTATTATATTTGAAAGTCTGCTAACATCTTTAAGACAGGAGGATCATTCATCGAGGGAGCATGGACCAAAGTACGCTCTTCATCTTATGTGTCATTATTATCGCTTATGGTTTTGATTTTATTAACGGATTTCACGATGCAGCGAATTCAATCGCAACGATTGTCACCACGGGTGTCTTAACCCCACGCCAAGCAGTCCTATGGGCTGCATTTTTCAACCTGATTGCTTTTATGTTTTTTAACGAATTGGTTGCAAAAACCATTGGACATGAATTAATTGATCCTGCATTGATTGATCCAAAATTGCTTGGCGCAGCCCTTCTAGGCGCCATTTCTTGGAACCTCATCACTTGGTATTATGGACTGCCCTCAAGCTCATCGCATGCGCTCATTGGAGGGCTGGCAGGAGCGGCAATTCTTCGTGGAGGCATCTCTTCTTTAAAGCTGACTGGGTTTATCAAAGTCGCTGTTGGTATATTCATCACACCCATCATAGGATTGCTCCTGAGTTTATTGTTCACTTACAGCTTAACCCACTTATTTCGCCATGAAAATGAACACTCTTTACACCGCCTATTCAAAGGTCTACAGCTCGTTTCTTCCGCCCTATTGAGTCTCACTCATGGCAGCAATGACGCACAGAAAACCATGGGGATTATTGCGGTACTGCTTTTTTCAAGCGCTTGGTTAACAGGCCCTTTTTATATTCCCTTTTGGGTGGTTATTTCTTGTCAAGCGGTCATTAGCCTAGGTACTTTGGCAGGCGGTTGGCGCATTGTAAATACCATGGGCACTAAAATCACAACGCTCAATACGTTGCGTGGATGCACAGCTGAAACAAGTGCTGCGGCCATTATTTGTATATCAACGGGGTTTGGAGTGCCCGTTTCAACCACTCAAACAGTGACAGGTGCCATTGCAGGCGTGGGGATTGTCAACGGTTTAAATGGCACACAGTGGCCGATGATAAGACTCATTTTACTCTCCTGGTTAATCACCATCCCCGCGGCAGGTTTGATGGCTGGAGTCATTATTTTTGTTCTAAGTCACTGTTTTTTAGGCTAAAATTAAAATAGACCAACAAACCAACCGCCATCCAAATGACAAAACGCATCATCGTAGCCCAAGGTAAGTAATAAATGAGATAGAGGCAACAAAACACTCCTAAACAGGGGATCACAGGCATCCAAGGCGTTTTAAATGGGCGCTTGATCTCAGGTTGGGTATAACGCAATATGATGACCCCGACGCAAACAATAATAAAAGCAAAGAGAGTCCCGATATTAACCAACTCTGCCAATCCCTCAAGCGGTACAATCCCTGCCGTAATCGAGATCACAACCCCACATAAAAGAATAATTCTGATGGGCGTTTTTCTTCTGTGGTGGGTTACTGAAAAATATTTGGGCAACAATCCATCCCAAGCCATCGCAAAAAAGATTCGGGTTAAACCATAATATAGAACCAACATCACCGTCGTTAACCCGGCAATGGCGCCAACCGCAATAAAACTTGCTGCAAAGTGATAGCCTAATTGCAACAAAGAATGACTGATAGGGGAAGCATTTTCTAACGTCTTATAAGGCACAATCCCTGTCAGCAAGCCTGAAGATCG
>JAKBCM010000140.1 GCA_021807845.1 Pseudomonadota bacterium | reverse complement strand
TTTCTATTTAGAATCTAGTCCTTCGAGACGCGTGCTATGCACGCTCCTCAGGGCGAACGGATTAGGGAAAAATGGCTAAACTCGAGTAAATCTGGACTTTGGCCTTTTTTAAAAATGAGTTCAAAAATGTCGTCTTTGCGAACGAAATGAAGCAATCCAGATCGATTTTCAATTGAAATTGTGATCTGGATTGCTTCGTTAACGCTCGCAAAGACGGTTTATTAGTCAATTTTATAAAAAAGGCTAAAGTCCAGTAAATATGATTTCAAAATATACATCCATTTCGGATGTTATTTTTATCCGTGCTGATTGTTCGTGTTAGGTGATGTTATGAGCTCAATTATCCATCCAAAGTATCCCAAGAACCAAATGTTACGAATGTATCATATGTTTCCATATCGTCGTTATCTTTTGGAGCATATGGGTATCGATGATATGACTGCTTATATACCCGAAGTGGCGCGTATGGGCTATAACGCTGTGTGGATGTCTCCTTTGCAAGCAACAGGCACTTTAAGACATCTCCACCCAGATGGTCAAAGCGAAGTCAGTGGTAGTTTATATGCAATGGCTGATGATGAAGCGTTCAATCCATTGATTTTTCCTGATTGCAAAAGTAAGAAAGCCTGTGAAGAGAAATTAAGACAATGGACTGCAACTGTGAGACTCAATGGCATGTTTCCATTGTTTGATTTGGTGGCCAATCATGTTGGAATCAATGCAGGGGATGAGCCTACTCCTTTGCAAAGCAAACTTGGAGAGGACTTGTTGCTCCAAGAAACGCATGAGCGATGGCCCGATATACAATGTTTCGACTATTATAAAACAGGGACTAAAAGTCGTGGTGTGAATACTGATATCAAACAGTTAGACTTGGCCAAAATAGATCGCATTTTTGAAACGTTATGGGTGCCTTTTATCACGCGCTACATCATTGACTATGGCTTTATGGGGGTGAGAGTCGATGCATTAACGCATGTCCCGGCTCGAGTACAACGACGTTTAAATCAATTGGTGCAGCAATTGGTTTTGTCAAAATTCGGCACTAATGCGATTATCGTTGGGGAATTAATGGTCCCAAATCCTGAAGCCTATAGCGATGCATTATCTACTTGTATGTTGACCCATTGTCTTCATCCCTGCGGGTTTTATTGGGGACACAATACAGAGGGGGGCTATAGATTAGATGGCCATAAACCTTTTATCGATCAGAGTCGGCGGTTAGCAGAAATCGTTTTATCTCCCCCTCCTTTGCCGATTAATGAGTTTGAAAATTTACTGATTGAGCCTAAAAATGGACAGTATCATCCAAAAACGATTTATATTACTTGTAGAAACGAGACGCATTATCACATCCAATTCAATGTTTCGCAAAATGATATTCGCTTTGGAAAAGCAGTAGACATAAACGTCAGAGATCTTGCCGAGCGCAGAGTACTTCTTCGATATATCAAAGACTTTCGAAATGAAGTCGACAAAGACAAACATGAAATAGACAAAGAAAAAGTAAGAGAAATAAAAAGACAGATTTGGAATTTTTTAAGTCACTCAACCTCATTACGTCAATTACGCATCGAAAGACAGTCACAAGTTAACCGTGGTGGGATCATGGGTGTTGTTGGTAATCATGATGTCAGTACTTTACAAGCCAAAATTATGTTGGATATCGCTTATTCCCGCGCTAAGTGTAAAGCAGGGGATAATGATGCTATGCATGCTCACATAGAATCCTTGTATTATGAATTTAAAGATGAGATCAAAGGGGTTCGAACGCATCTTCAGTTAGCTGAACGACTTCGTGATGTGTTTGGTCTTCACTCTGATGACTTAACGCAATTGCATTTAGATCTGCCCTTTCGTAAACGCGAGAAGATTTTTATTCAAGCTATGATGTGTTTTGGTGGGTGGTACTCCCTTGCTGGAGATGAGGTCAGTATTTGTCATAAACCTGAAGTGTTTGAACAATTTGCCAGAGATCCACAGCGCGTATCTGTATCCTTAAGGGAGCGTTTTGTTGAAATATCCGAAGGAGATGATTTGCGAACTTATATTGCTGGCATCAACCGAATTTTAAGTAAGTTGCCCGCTGCGAGCTATCAAGATTATGCTACGATGCATTACACTGTTGTAGAAAACGAAGAATTTGGTAAAAAAACAGCTTGTTTCTTATTGATGGTGGTTCGCTTTAGTCATATCGAAAATAAATTTTATCTTCAAGGATATGTGGATAAGCATTTGAAAGATGAACTGTTATCACAGAAAATTTTGGAAATCTTAAGTGGTCAATCTTGTTTGAGGCAGCAGCTGTGTGAGTTAAGGATTGTGGATTCTCGAGGAGAAATCAGGAAAATACAGCTTGAAACAGAGATCAGATTGAAATTAACGGAAGTGCCTTCAATCAGCAGAACACCGTCAGAAACACTGTTTCCACAAAAAGTACCTTCGGCAGAACTACTGGCTTCTCAATCCGCTTTTTGGCATCCCAGAACGCGTGATATGCCTCAAAAAGTATCTTTACTCACCCCGGCCACCTCAGAAACAGACACTTGCGAATCTCGACAAGAACATTCAGATGAATATTTGCAAGAGAAGCAAGGTTTAACTTTGGGTTCTGGCGACGAGGGATAAAGTTGCGATCTTCATGAAAAACTGGTTTGATTGGTTTTCATTTTGCAACGAAGATTTGGGGGTTCAGTGACACGTTTGTTGAAATGGATGCTCAACATTTGTCTTTTAGCCATTTATATCAATCCCGCATATGCTATCCCTCCCCCGGAAACACTGGCTTTATTAGGAGGTAGTATTGCATATCCTGGTTTTTTGCTTTTTGGTCTATTGACTCTTTTATTGAAATATATTTGGGTCAAAACAAAGTTCTATTTATGGTGGCGGCGACACTTTGTCAAAATATTGTGTTTGCTCTTACTGATAACCATCCCTTTGCCCAAACAATGGTTTATTAAAAATCATTCGGTCGGTATTGAAACCATAAAAAGCTGGCAAGAGTCAGATTCAAAACCTGTCTTTATTGATGTGCGTGATCAAAATTCTTATGATCGGGTTCATTTACTGGGTGCTATTCATATTCCTTTTGGTCAAGGTATCGCTGATTATATAAAAAGCAATCCGCATAAGCGGTTTGTCATTTATTGTAGTATTGGGGTCACATCATCTACCTTGTTTGGACTACCTGGTCAGGAGATACTGCATCAAGCATTAGATGAAAATAGACTATTTTATTTACCTGGTGGCATTAATGAATTAATGAAACTTGGAAAATCGCTGAATGTCCCTTTTATTATTAATATTCCTTCAAATTTTGCACATTATTTGCTGAAAAAACCAGGTTTCAAAGAAATCCTATTTTCAGACAATCATCGGGAGATGAGCGCACTACAATTAAAAAGCGCTTATGAAAAGATCATACAAGCGCATCAAACGCCCATTATCAGCAGCACATTTTCATCTGATGCAATTGCCGAGCTCTTAAGCCCGCTTTCCATGACGCATTTGTTTTTTACCACACCAGCGCTTTCT
>JAKBCM010000012.1 GCA_021807845.1 Pseudomonadota bacterium | reverse complement strand
AAAGCGCAGTACGTAGGCAGTTTGTCATATTTCATTTAAAAACATTAAGTTATATTCAAATTTGGTGACCATCTCTCAGGATTTATTTGTGGGGACGGTACGTAGGCTCTTTAAGAGGATCTGGCAAAATGATATCAACACGCTCTTCTACTCTATTTTTTTTATAGCTGCGTCAATGTCTACCTCAAGGTTTGCATTATCAAAAGCTTCGGTATCACATAATGCCATGGTAAATTCACGAATAGGGTTAAGAGTGACTTGGGCTGATTTCACTTTTAGATCAAATACATGGCCGCCTGTCGTTCTATCATCGTCAATATAATGATAATGGTAGCCAGGTATTGTAAATGCCGCACTGTATTTGGGACAACGTGTGACCACAAGAGTTCCTGTTGAATTCTTTAATTCGAAGGTCGTTTGCAAGTTTGGTAATGTTTCTGCTAGAGGTTTAAAAGGACGTGGTTGGCAATCTTCACTACGAAGTTTTACCCATTCTAATGTGCCATCAATTCGTATCATGTAAAAAATATTGGTGGTTTTAAGATGGGAGTCTAATAAAGCGTTTAGGGCTGCCATACTCGGTACATCTTGAATGACAAAGGATGAGGCTGGTTGAAATCGAGTGACCACGGCAAACGGTGTGCATGTTGTGGGTGGAATGATGCTTGCAACCCCTTCGCGATCAATGCGGTAAAACTGACCATCGACAGCCACCAACTCTCCATCAACGCCATTTAGGGTTCCTAAACCAAAATCACCTTTTCGGCTCAGTTCTGCAAATGAGTAATCACCATCGTAGACACATTGCAAAAAACCAACTAATACCCCTGCTTGAAAAAAAATACTCATGATTTTTATGCTCTAAATAGGAAACTGGGAAGTGAAACCACCACAGAATAGCAATAGGGCGCCAAGAGTTGCGGTGATATGAGTAATAAAAATAAACATATTTAGCATACGAATCTCTCCTTGAAGTCGCCAGAAGGGGTGGAACATAATGATAGAAACAAGAACAAAGGGGATTAAAAGAAGCGCCGCAAGACGCACATAGACTCCAAATATGATCATAAGCCCTGATAAGGTTTCAAGGAAAATACCAAACCATAAAAGAAGATTGGCCAAAGGTATTTTTTTTTGTCTCATGGCGTCTAGCGTAGGTCGCCAATGGATGGTATTCCATCCACCAAAGAAAACAAAAAAGAATCCAAACAGAAATCGACCTAGTATGGGTACAAAGCTTAACAAAACATCCATGATTTCTTCCTTTCTGTCAAAAATAAGATTTACCGGCTCTGATTTAAAGTGCAGGATTTTTTGTAATAACTACGACTGTTAGAGCACACTACATCTTAAATTGCATCCCGATTTACAGTGTTATCCCATTTGCCGGTGATTGTGCCCAATGTCCTGCTCAGGTTTTTATGACGATATAGCTTTTGGATTCATTTTGGAGGGTGACAATAGAATGATGAGCACCCCGCAAAGAATAATCAAAATCATACCTATTAAGGCCATTTCATTTGGGATCTGGTTAAAGAACAACCAGTCAAGAATGGCTGCAAATACAATGGAGCTGAAATAAATGGGTGTTACTATTCGTGCAATTGCATTTTCTAACGCAAACGATAAAAACAATTGATATCCAGCGCCAAATACACCCACGAGTACCAAAAGCAGTAGTTGATAAGGGTCAAACATTTGAAAAGAGAAGGGGACAAAAAAGGCAGATATGATGGTGCACAACAAAAACAAATAAAACACAATTTGTTTTGTTGTGTTTGTTTCTGTGAGTAAGCGTATCTGTAATGTAGCAAGCGCGGCTAATAGGCCAGAGATCAATGCTATGATCGAGGCCCAATTAAAATGATTGGAGCTAGGTTGTAAAACAAATGCAACCCCAACGAAACCTAAGAAAATTCCAAACCATAATCGAGACGGTGTTTTAATTCCGAACAAAATCAACGTGAGTATAGGCATAAAAAGAGGAAGTGTATTATATAATAATAATACGTTAGTCATGGGTAGAAATTTTAAAGAATAAAAGACACAAACAATAGTCAGAAGAGTAGTGATACACCGAAATAATAATTGAATTTTATTATGAACAACAAATATATTTTTGTCAGTAAGCGCCCATGGCATGATGACCAATAATCCAATAAAAAATCGAGCGAACACGACGGTTGCTGTTGGTTGACCACTGCCAATCAGTTTAACAGCAAGACTCATTAATGTATTAAAAAATGATCCCACTAATGCAAAAATGATTGCCAAATGAATGTTTTTACTTTCTATACTAGCCACGTATCATCCTTGTTTGTTGAAATTAGTGACACTTAAAACACAGAATCTAGGCGCCATGTGATACTTTTCATGCTATGTTCATGGGAGTTGCCAAATATGTCATGTACACAACCTTTTATTTGCATTTTAAATCACACGGTTTTTAGGTTCTTTACCAGCGATGACATCCAAGATTTCTTGTATTACTTCCATGCCCATCCGATAAAGAGCATCCTCTGTATTTGCTCCGATATGAGGTGTTCCACAGAAATTGGGAAGAGTCATTAATTTGTTTTCACCAGTGGGTGGCTCTTTAACAAATGCATCACATGCTGCCGCCCTGATCTTTCTATTTTTAAGGGCATGATATAAGTCTTCCTCGTTAATAACTCCACCTCTGGCTGCATTGATAAGGATTGCATCTTTCTTCATATGATTGAAAGAATCAGCAGAGATCAAATTCTTAGTTGATGAAGTTAATGGTACACTGATGTTGATAATATCAGCGACCCTTAGCATTGCACTCAGATCATCAAATTTTTCAATACCGTATTCATCAGCTTGTTTTTTACTGCAATGAGGATCATAACCTACCAAAGTGACATTAAAGCCTTGCTTAAGAATTTCGCCAGTTCGTCTGGCAATATTACCCATTCCAATCAGAGCAACCGTTTTTCTGGTCAGTTCAATTCCAGTCATCTCAGGCGGGGAAATAGAGGAAAAGCCTTCTTTTCGGCTTTTAGCATCACAAAAGGAAATATTCCTGGTAACATTTAAGATTAAACCTACAATCAATTCTGCTACGGAATTTGTGCCAGCATTGGGCGTGTTAACCACTGGGATGCCATATTCTTTTGCGGCATCTAAATCAATTGTATTACAGCCAACGCCATGTTTTCCAATTACTTTTAAATTTTTTGCTCGAGCTATTTTATCTCGGTCTACGTCTACGATACGAATAATAACCGCATCAATGTCCTCGATGCGCTCCCAGTTGTCTACAACTTCTGCATGCTTCTTCAAATAAGCCATCGCATCTGGGTGTATGTATTCATTCAAGTAAACAATCATGAGATCCCTCTGGTTTACTGTAATAAAAATAGTTCTTAAATGTATCTTTCGCTTTAATTCAGATTACCACAGTGAAATAAGGTCAGCAATTCACATATTTAGAGTTGGGGCTGCTTACAAAGACAGTCGTTTGGAGTTGACAGCGGCTTTAATCGTGCTCAGGAGAGAGAGGCGGCCCTAGTTTGACTTTAAATAATCCTTGTGATACTGGTTATTATGAAGCAGCAAACTACTTTCAGCTCTCTATTATAGTGTTGTTTATTTTGAGAGGGATAAAGATTAGTTTTTGGGTAGTCTGACCTTAATAGTGGAACCTTATTTCAGTGAGTCAAACATCATCTAAAAACTATGAAACCGGTATAAACGCGTTGTCATAAAAGGTGGAAGATATGTTACCAAATAAATTAAGAAAAAAATTGCAGTTAGGACAATTGGTTCATGGCTGTGTCACCCATGCTTGGAGTCCAAATGTTATTGATGTCATTGCTTATGCCGGGTTAGATTTTATTCGAATTGATAATGAGCATTCTTGGCGCCAAGATCAAAGTGCAGAACAACTGATTCGGGCCGCTACTGCTGCTGGAATATCGACTATCTTCCGTGTTGATCGAGATAATCCTTATTTGATTCGAAAAGCCTTGGAAATTGGTGCCGATGCTATTTTAGTTCCTGATATCGAGCATGTCGAACAAGCAAGAGCAGTGGTGAGTGCAGCAAAATTTCCACCTGTTGGGCGTCGTGGATGTAGCCCATCTTGTTTTTCCGGTGGATGGGGAACCCACCCTATAGCGGAATGGATTGAATGGAGCAATCGAGAACCAATGGTCGGAGTGATGATAGAAGTACCTTCGATTATAGAGCATGTTGATGAAATTATGCAGATAGAAGGATTGGATTATGTGATGTTTGGTCCAGCTGATTTTTCAATTAATTTGGGTTTTAAAGAGCCTCAACCCAATCATTCTGATGTGCAAGCAGCTTTAGCTACGACTGTTGCTGCAGCAAAAAAAGCAGGAAAACATGTGCTTTTTCCTGTTGGAATGGATCACGAAGCCATTAAAAAATGTAAAAAAATGGGTGTGACCATGATGGAACATAGCTCTGATCTGGGAGTGCTATTTTCAACCTGGAAAAAATTACTGACTGATATGGATTGATATTTATGGAATAAGCTCCAAGAACAGGATTTTTCTATTGATGCAGATCCTCAAGTTAAAATCCATATTCAGTCATTGCATTCTATTTTGTTATCTGTTGATACATAGCCAATGACTATGAAACTCCTTGAACTTAAGAAGCTAAGGCCCTGAAGGTTGCCTAAGTGTGCCTCTGCGCCTTTGATGTTGTGTTTGATGTGATGGTTGAAAGAATCCTTGAGTGTGAGAATGTACTGGTTCTCTCAGAAGATGAGGGCTTGCTACAGCTTGTGCGCTTTGTTGCATGGTGCTTTCATAAGAAGGTGGAAGGTCATCGTGAGCTGCCAAAGGTCTCGGTGGGTGCCTTCCTTGTCTTGATGATGCTTGGAGTGAGCTCTGTTCAGCTGTAGGAGGCATGCTTCTTGTGGCAAAAGGTTCAGTAGAGTGTTGAGATGAGGGTGCATGAGCGGGTCTTGTTGTCCTTTTCGGTCTTAAAGGGGGCGGTGGACAAAGACAGCTAAATGCTTCATAAACTGCTATGTTACTATTCAATAGGATATGCTCCTTGAGTGACATCACGCCTTGTTGTATCTCAAAAATGAGTTCAAGTGAATGAGATTTTTCAGCAATATTTTCCATCATTCTATGGGTGACAGGACTTTCAATCATATCTGTAGGGGGGGAGCGTGTTTGTAAAACAGTTTTAAATGTACTTGCAAAATAGGCGTATCTATCTGACAGAAAGCACATAAAATCCGCTCTTCCTTCTTGAATGACTCTTTCTTGTTCAAGTAGTGATTTTCCGGTAATGGGATCGGGAAATGTTCTGATTAAATGGGTGATGGCTTGTTGAAAATAATCGAACCAATTTATCAAATCATCAACATCATTAGGGGACAGAGGGATCACAAAATCATCAGGGACCCATTTTTTATCGATTGGGATGACATGATGATTGGGGCATGACTGCAGAAATAACTCCCACTCATTTCTAAGCCTGTGTTCATATTTTCCCCAGTTTAGACTTAATTGATCGTTGATTTTGTTGAGTAACTCTCTTTTAAATTCAAAAATGACCATATATTGTTTCAGCAGAGGATGAACTCTATCAGGAGGCTCATGGGCTATTGTCTCATAAGCTTGCCGCATTAACTCTCTGAATAACATTTTAAACCTTGAACGTTCAACCGTATTTAAGACGTTATCTTTTAATGCGGGATCGGTCCAAAAAATAGTATCGCTTCGTGTATGTAGATTTTTATCTTCTACTGTAAAAAGATTTGGACATAAGCTTGCGAGTAGAAGCCCAAGTTGCTCGGAGCCTTCCCTGTTGATATTTTGACAAACATAACAGATTAAATATTGAATAAATTCTCGGTAGACTATCTCAGCTTGAGACACAGGAGCACTGATACTGAGGTCTTGATGGTAAAAAGCGGGGAGCAGCCCTTTCAATTTCTGCAGATGCTCCATTAAGACCTCACGAGTATCCTCACATAAAGCGGCATAGATTGTATTGATGGCTTGATCAATGGGTTCATTGAATTTTGCAGTAGGGAAATGAATAGGCATCAACTTATCTCCTCTTTTGTTGTATACAACGTAAAGCATCAAATAAGCGACAGATAAAAAGTGTAACTGAAGGCAGATACTTTTGATATAGAATTAGAACATTTTTAAAAAACCAGATGTGAGCATCTCTCAGGAATAAATCGTGGGGAGGATACATAGAGATTGTACATCAATTGTCAATAGACTCTAATATTTAACGACGGGCAAGATCACACCATAATGAATTAAATTAACACCAAAAATCTGTAAAAATTACCGTTATCCTGAACGTAGTAAAGGATCTCCTGGTGTTTAAGAGCAAGTCTACTTTCAGGAGATCCTTCACTACGTTCGCAATGATGACATATTGTGTTTATTTTTATATCGTATAAGCTCGACATGACATTTCAAAAATAAATATCCATGACGACAATACGTATGTATATTAAGGACCGAACCAGCGTAGCCGGTTCGGGTGTTTTCGGACTTAGAGCGACGGAAACGCTGGATTAAGCAGCCATTGCTTTAACACGAGCATTCAGGCGGCTTTTAATTCTGGCAGCTTTATTTTTATGCAATAAACCTTTATCAGCTGCTTTATCAATGATAGGTTGTGCCTTTGCATAAGCTGCACGTGCAGCTTCAAGATCACCTGCTTCAACAGCCTTTAATACATTTTTAATGTATGTACGATACATAGAACGCGCACTTGCATTATGTTGACGCAATTTAATATTTTGACGAGCGCGTTTTATAGCTGACTTAATATTTGCCACTTACAATCTCCACGGGTACAAATACAACAAAAGTTATTAATGATGCCCAATGCAATAGAAATTGTCAACCTAAATTGATCAAAATGGCTAGCAATAGCAGCATCCCCCTAACGCTACCACAAAGTCAATAGCGTAGAATAAATCAATAGCAGAGAAAAAAAACGAAGCAATAGCAACGACACATTCACTGCTACAGAGTCAAATTATCTATGTGTTTTTTGCTTTTTGCAAAAATGTTTCAACTTCTTGCTCATCAGCTCTGCGTAGATCAACCCCATGTTGCCTCTGAAGGACCGGTCTAAAAAAGCCATCTGCTGCTTGATGAGCTGTTTCGGGTGCTGATAATCTCCTAAAATCTCCGTCTGACACAGCGTTACGTCGACGACGAATGTGTGGTGCTCTATCTGTTACAGATGGGTCGGTTCTATGTGAAAAGGTGCCCTTATTTTCTAACCTAGAGAGTCTGCTTAACATCTCATAATACCCAGGCGTTTCAGTTATTGGACGGCGTACATCATGTACATCATACTGTTCGTATTCCATCCCAGCTGTTTTAGAGAGTTCTTCGAGAGACCTCATTTGATTCTCTTCTATCTCTCTTGGCCAACTATGGATGAATATAACAGATTCATCGTGTTCAACTGCTGGTGGGCTGAAAAAATCATGCATTTCATATTCTATTCCGAAAGCTTTACAATGCTCTTCTACGGATTGCATATGGATTAAAATCACAGAGCTATCCGGCGGAAGAGCTTTAAAGACCTCCGTAAAAGCAAGCGCTCCATCTTGAGGATCCTCGGCTTTTTCCTGCCGTATTTTATCCACCCAATAATCATCTACTGTTCTCAATAGAGCGGGGGTAATCCCTAGAAACAAACAAACTTTAGGAGCGCCATGTCGTTTTAAAAAATTTCTCTGAAGTTTATCAAGCGAATCAAAATGAAATTTAGAAAGAAAATCCGCAGCCTTATTCTTTGGTGACTCTTCTTCTCCAAGGGGGAAAAGCTTGTGTGCCAATATGACTTCCTGCTCATAACCCTCAAAAGAATCCCTGCTATCTAGCCGACATTCTTCAGCGATAGGAAGTCCTGGGTTTTGAAGAATCACGAAAAGAATATTAAATTCCGTTGTTAAATCCTCAGATGTTCTAGATTCAGCAAAGGGTTGTTCTGCTTTAATATGAATTAATTTTTGCATCATTGTCTCTTTATTTATATGACTGACAAACCTGACACGCGCCCTATTTATCTCTATTCGTCTATGAACTAGAATAAATGATCAAAAACTATACCTCACGGGCAATAATAAATCAACGAGAAAATAATATGCGAAAATAATATGCAAATCATTCGTGATCAAAAAGACATGATGACTGTTTAACAACTACCGTGGGCTGTGAGTACAATTTTTCGAGCAGGGGGATGATTGCGATGTTCACATAAATATATTCCTTGCCATTGGCCTAAGAGTAATTGATTCATGTGAATTGGGATGGTGAGGCTTACGCCTAAGGTGACATTTTTGATGTGTGCAGGCATATCATCAGAGCCTTCTAAGGTATGACGATAAAGAGAGTTATCATCTGGCGCTAATAGATTGAAGTGAGTTTCTAAATCCATTGGTACGTCTTTACAGGTGTTTTCGCTAATGGCAAGAGATGCTGAGGTGTGCTGTATAAAAAGATGAAGAAGACCTACTTTGATGGAAGGCATGGTGAGAATCGTTTGATTGATTTCATGCGTGATCAAATGAAAGCCACGCGTTTTTATCGGGAGGATGCATGAACTTTGCCAATACAATGAATCGGATTCAGCCACGTTTTTTCCTTTTTTGACAAAGAGGTGAGTCAGGAACAGGAGTCGATCTTTTTAACCATTCGTCAGGGGTATATAGGTGTAAACTTAATGCATGTAAGCCAGTCTCAAACTCACTTGCTAAGCAGGTATTGATCAATCGATGACGGGCAATAGGATTTAGGTTTGCAAATCGATCAGAAACCGCAACCACTTTAAAATGAGTTTCAGATCCTTTGGGGACACTGTGTTGATGTGTTTCATCCTGAATCAGCAAATGTTCGGGATTTAATGCACGAGCGATGGCTTGATAGATTTGTTCTTGGCGTGACATGAGTGGTGAGCGTGTGTCAAGGTATGTGAATGATACACAGTATTTGATGATTTGTCATACCAGCACACTTTGTACGGGACGAAAAACAGTGCGCTCACGGGCACGTGAACACAGTGTTTTTCGTCCCGTACGAAGACCAGAACATACAGAAGAAAGCACTTTGGCAACTTTTATGCTAGTTTTTAAGTATAGACTACGTTGAACAAGAGAGTCAGATGAAGCGACATGGCTTTACGCTGATTGAACTGATGATAGTAGTGATCATTGTTGCGATTCTTGCAGCCATTGCAATCCCAGCATATTTGAATTACACCACCAGGGCTCGTGTCGTAGAAGGTTTGGCCATGGCAAACTTGGCAAAATTATCCGTTTCTGAAACCGCTTTAAACAATGGGGTGCTCCCAGCCACACAAGCAGATACAGGTTATATAACCCCTGCTGCCACTGAAAATGTCAATTCAATTGTGATTGGACCGAATGGTGTGATTACCATTAGCTTTACGCCACTGGCAGGGGATGGGACCATCATCTTGACGCCGACATTGACACCTAATGTAGATGTCGAATGGGACTGTACGGGAGGGACATTAGTTTCTCAATATCGTCCGGTAAGCTGTAGGCCTTAATGCTATTCATTCTTGAAATTGTCACATA
This sequence comes from Pseudomonadota bacterium, assembly GCA_021807845.1. The sequence goes on along the minus strand of JAKBCM010000012.1, from coordinate 5,988 downwards.
GTGACCATTTTTGTCAGGTTGTAGGTTCGTGGTTTTTGTAGTACCGTTGGAAATGCGTCTTAATTTCGTTGGCACCAAACTTGCATGAAACATTATGTACTCGTTCATCATTAAGGGGACTACTATGAAACAGAGAGGTTTTACGCTGATTGAATTGATGATTGTAGTAGCTATCATTGGTATTCTTGCTGCTATTGCAATTCCTGCTTACCAAAACTACACCATCAGGGCACGTGTTACAGAAGGACTGCAAATGGCGGATGCCGCTGAAATTGCTGTGGCTGAAACAACTCAAACAAATAACGCTCTGCCAGCAACCCAAGCAGCTACAGGGTATACCAGTCCTGCTGCAACAGTAAATGTCGCATCACTTGCAATTGGTGCAAATGGGGTGATTACAGTCACATACACCGCAGCAGCTGGTGGTGGGACCATCATCATCACTCCTACATTAACTGCAAATGGCGATATCACTTGGGATTGCACGGGTGGAACTGAAGCATCTCAATATCGTCCTGCAAGTTGTCGATAATGAAGTAGGTTTGATTGACTTCTTAAGCCGCCTAAATGGCGGCTTTTTTTATCCCACATTTCGCAGCATAAGGCATGTAGGCAGGGAGAGTAATTGTCAACACGCCTTATGCTGTGCAATGTGGGGTTTATGTTAACTTTTTTGTAATCAGTTGATTTTTAAGGCGAACATAATCTGGTAAGCCGTGAGAGTAGGGCGGATATGCTTCTCCTTGGATTAAGGGTTCAAGATAGCGGCGACAAGCGGCAGTGATCCCAAAACCATCTTCGCTGATATATTCTCGGGGCATTGCTTTTTCTTGATTGGCAACGTCTGATAAGGGAACGTGGCTAATGGACCATTGATAAGGGAAGTCTTGTTCACGGACAATGATAGGCATGATGGCATTGTGGCCATTTAGTGCCAGTTCCACTGCGGCTTTTCCTAAAGCATAAGCTTGTTCAACATCGACTTGTGAGGCGATGTGGCGTGCAGCACGTTGTAGGTAATCGGCCACGGCCCAATGATATTTGAAATTCAACTCTTGTTTAATCAATTGAGCAAGAATAGGTGCAACACCACCGAGTTGTGCATGCCCAAACGCATCGCGAATACCGGCCTCACTTAAAAATTGACCCTGTGCATTTCGGATCCCTTCTGAAACAACGACCACGCAATAACCATAATTCTCAACACATTGAGCGACTCGTTCTAAAAAGCGAGCTTGTTCGAATGGTATTTCAGGAAACAAAATAAGATGAGGAGGTTCGTTTTTTTCTTTACCAGCTAAGCCACTACTTGCTGCAATCCATCCTGCGTGTCTACCCATGACTTCAAGGATAAAGACCTTTGTTGAAGAAGCAGCCATTGATGCAACATCAAATCCGGCTTCCAGGGTTGAAATGGCTGTATATTTTGCAACAGAACCAAATCCAGGACATGTATCGGTGAAAGGCAGATCGTTATCTACTGTTTTTGGAATACCAATGGCTGTCACGGGGTATCCTAAGGCCGTACTCATTTTGGCAACCTTATTTGCCGTATCTTGTGAGTCCCCACCACCATTGTAAAAAAAATAACCTATATTATGCGCTTTAAACACGTCCAATAAACGTGAAAATTCGGGGCCGGCATCTTTTAATTTGTATCGACAAGATCCAAAAGCACCAGATGGGGTATGAAGTAGTTTGGCAATGCTCCTGTCATCTTCGAGAGAGGTGTCTATGAGTTCTTCGTGTAATGCACCAAGAATGCCATTGTGGGCGGCAAATACTTTGCCTATTTGTTGTGGATATTTTCGAGCGGTTTCAATCAGGCCGCAAGCAGATGCATTGATGACTGCGGTGACTCCTCCTGATTGTGCATAAATTGCATTTTTTACTGACATCTTCTCTCCTTGTTTCAAACAACACTCATTTTACTCGATTTTATGAAATTTTCACTAATCCTCGTGGCTTTAACCACGGGGTCTACATCCCGTTCACATGGATACCGACTTTCGTCGGTAATTCGATGAATTTTTGAGATTATTTTCAATAAGTCGTTTTATTTTTGCCGTTTTCAAAAAAGTCATAAAGTCGAGTGTTAGACATATGAATTTTCATATTCTAGAAGTACTTCGTCAATGCTTTGGATAAGTTCAGCAAATGCCGTTTGTAATGATTCACAGCTCTCTGAGTTCCTCGCTATTTTTTCCACATTAGCCACGTGGTATTGCAAGGTTGGAACGCCACAGAAACAACAAGCACCATGAAGCTTATGTGCCAAATGCTCAATATCTTCTAGCTGCTGGTGGTGCATTAATTGTAGAAATTCCTCACGATTTTTTCTTAATTCTTGAACAAAACGGGTCAGAAATTCAGTAGCGAGAGCCTCATTCCCTGATAATTTTTGTACACATGTTGACCAATCGATAGAGCTTGTTTTTGCTTTAGTGACAATCGTGAGGATATGACGAAGCAAACTTTCTTCATCAATAGGCTTTTGCAGACAAAGATGGATCCCAGCCTTAGAGAAGAGATCGGAATTTAAATCACAGTTATTTGCACTGATTAAAATAATAGGGGTATTTTTGTTTAAGATAGACTCTTGATGGATGAGGCTTGCTGCTTCTAGGCCATTTAGAATAGGCATTTCTAAGTCTAATAAAATGGCATTAAAGTGTTTATGATTGCAGATGGCTACAGCTTGTTTGCCATCATTGACGGTTTCAATGCTCGCTTTCTCATGAAACAAAGAGTGTAAAAGCATACGATTAACAGGGTTATCTTCTGCCACAAGAAGAACGGGGTTTAACACGCGCAACTCTTGGCGGAGTTTGTCTACAGTATGATTGTTTGTTTTGGTTAATGTGACTTTATTCAATAGGGACTCTACGGTGTCATGTAATTTTTGCATATTGGGCGGTTTGAATAAAAATCCTTGTGCGCCTAAGGCTTCATAATCTTGAATCAACCACTTTGAGACGAAAATGGTGGGAACACTATGTTTCTTCAGAAGGCGAGTCATTTGTGCTTCCTGACCTCTATTCATACTGATGAATGCGAAATCATAGGCCGGTGTTTTTTTGAATAATTCCTCTAATTGGCTTTGTGTACTCACCCGCGCACAATTGATTCCCCAAAATCCAAGTCCATTACAGATGGCTTCTAAATGAAGAGGGTTGTCATCAAAACAAATCACATTTAAATGGGAGAAGCGATGAAGGTGATTTTTTTCTGACTCATATGAAGCTAATTTTTCCAGCTTAATTTGCACAGAAAAGGTTGAGCCTTTATAAGGTTCACTGGATAGTGAAATGCGTCCGCGCATGTGTTCAACGAGTTTTTTACAAATAACAAGGCCGAGTCCATATCCTCCATAGCGTCTGGTAATGCTGGTATCTGCCTGATTGAAAGCCGTAAATAAGGTGGTTTGATCCTCTGGTGAAATTCCAATCCCTGTGTCTGTAATGGAGAGTAACAGGGTATAATCTCTTTCCGATTCATGTTCAATACTGGTTCGGATCAGCACATAGCCATATTCAGTAAATTTTACGGCATTGCTCACTAAATTGCTGATGATCTGCTTCAGCCTTAGCGGATCACCTAACATCATTTTGGGGACATCGACAGCGGTTGCAGGAATCAAATCAATCCCTTTCTTGTGCGCGGTGGGGGCGATGAGCGTTAATACATCATCAATACACGCCCGAATATCAAATGGGATACAATCCAAGTGCAATTTTCCTGCGTCCATCTTTGAATAATCAAGGATATCATTGATGATGGCCAATAAATCTTCTGCTGATGATTTGATGGTTTTGACATAGTCTAATTGTAACGGATCAAGTTTGCTCTCGAGCAGCACATTGGTGAATCCGATGACTCCATTCATGGGGGTTCTGATTTCATGACTCATATTGGCGATGAGCAATGCTTTTTGTCGACTTCTCTCTTCAGTTTTCTTTTTATCCAGTGAGAGTTCGATGTTTTTTTCTTCTAGTAATTCTAAACTTTGTTGGAGATCGGCCGTGGCTACTTCGATATGTTGATTTAATTCTTTGATGTTATTTAAGTATTGCTGCTGAAGATGAGCAGAACCTTGTTCAATCACACCTAGTTCTCCAGGGCTTGAGACTTTGATTTTGGTCTCAAATTCATTACTTAAGATTTGATTCATACTTCGTCTCAGACGAAGAATAGGAACATATATTTTTTTAGATAAAAAATAATGAAGGGTTAAACTCACGACGAGTCCCAATAGCGTGATAAAAATAGTGACAATATACATTTGATAACGTTGAATGATGATAGATTTTGTATCTATATCAATGGATAACCAGCCGAGTACGTCATCGGCTTGAAAGGTGTTGGAACTATTTAGAGTGTTAAACGGGGCAATGGAATATAAGTTGAACTTAGGTAGCGTGATGGGTGCTACAAAATTGATGGTATAGGGGTTTAATTGTTTACTTTGAATAGAGTCTCTTGGGAATAAGGAAGGGTTTAGAGCATTACTTGGTGAGTGTTTGCCTCCCCGATAAGCTAATAATTGTCTTTTGGCATTATAAAATGCGAGTGCTTCTACATCTGGATTGATGGTTGCTGCCTCAATAAGGCCTTGAAGGGTGCGGTTATCATCACGAAGAATAGCAAGTTGTGCAACAGGCAGAAGTTGATGAATATAGGCTTCACCGAGATGGGATAAGTGTTGTTTTAAGTCTCGATTGAATTGACCGTTGTAAAACAAAGCAAAAAGAAGTGCGACCAGCAATACTGGGATTAAAGTGGTCATACGTAGTTGATGCTTAATCCCAAGATGTTTCACGCGCATGCTTTTGACTCTTGTGCTTTGCGTTGATTACAAATTGGGCTATTATAACGCTATCTCGTGATTGCTTACAATATGACTCTGTTTGGAGAATTGATTTGGTTAGAACTCGTTTTGCACCAAGCCCTACGGGGTTTTTACATGTGGGTGGTGTTCGCACAGCATTGTTTGCTTGGTTATTTGCAAGGCGCCATCATGGCCAATTTATTTTGCGTATTGAAGACACAGATAGTGAGCGTTCAACCAAAGAATCGGTCAAGGCCATTGTTGATGGGATGCACTGGCTTGGTTTAGATTATGATGAAGGTCCTTTTTTTCAAACGGATCGCTATCCTCGTTATCAAAGTGTTGCAGAATGGTTGCTCACTTCTGGGAATGCTTATCGGTGTGATTGTAGTAAGGAACGCCTGGAGCATCTTAGAGAAACACAACTTGCCCATAAAGAAAAACCAAGATACGACGGCCATTGTAGGGAAAAGAATTTAGCTCAGAGTGATGCGCCTTTTGTGGTGCGGTTTAAAAATCCCAGTCAAGGAGCTGTTTCTTTTCATGATGAAGTATATGGTGAGATTCATGTTGATAATGCAGAACTGGATGATTTGATTTTAATCCGTTCAGATGGGCATCCCACTTATAATTTTGCGGTGGTGGTTGATGATTGGGATATGAAGATTACCCATGTGATCAGAGGGGATGATCACATCAATAATACGCCAAGACAAATCAATATTTTTCGAGCCCTTAATGCGCCTATTCCCGTTTTTGCTCATTTACCAATGATTCTAGGGGATGATGGTAAGCGCCTATCGAAACGTCATGGGGCGGTCAGTGTGATGCAATTTAAAGAGATGGGATTTTTACCTCATGCACTCTTAAATTATTTGGTTAGGCTCGGCTGGTCTTTTGGCGATCAAGAAATCTTTAGTGTCGAAGAAATGATTCAATGTTTTGATTTAAAACAGGTGAGTCGTGGGGTATCCAGTTTCAATTATGATAAACTGAATTGGTTAAACCAACATTATCAAAAGAGTGATCCACCAGAATGTGTTGCTGACGCCTTATCTTGGCATTTTTTGAAACAAGGTATCGATCACACCAAAGGTCCTTTGCTGTCTGAGCTGGTGATGGTGCAGGCTGAGCGATGTCGTACGTTGGCTGAGATGTGT